>DAOTHK010000010.1:0-21801 GCA_035447625.1 Chlamydiales bacterium | reverse complement strand
TATCCTGCTTAAATAGGGTATATAATAAACGCAATGCTTAAGCTAAAAAACAATACAAAAACCATCTTATATTTTGCAGTTTTTCTGCTCGCCATAGCCTTTTCAAAGGATATTTCAGCAAAAGAAAGTAAACATGATTTAATACCATCAATTGAAAATCCCCAAGACTCTTCCCAATCTTATTCCATTAATTTCAATAATGTTGCCATTAACGAATACATACGTTTTGTTGGAAAAATTTGCGATCTAAACTTTCTTTTTTCCGAAAACGATTTGAATTTTTTCATCACAATTAATTCTGATGAACCATTACAAAAAAAAGATTTAATCTCTACTTTAGTTCAAATTCTAAGAATCCACGGATTTTCATTACTTGAAGAAGGAAACAATCTTGTCATCCATAAAAATCCTGACGTCAAACAAATAGCTAAAATCTCGAGTGAAGGAGAAAACGTCAATCCAGAAACGCCACTTATAACTAAAATCTTCAAAATCAAAAACATCTCATTGGCGCGCATTTCAGAAATTCTAAGAGCTATGATTTCTACAAATGCCCAATTGGAAACAATCGATCAAACACGCCAACTCATTGTTACGGATACCTCTGCCAATATTATTAAAATTAATGAGCTCATCCAAAATTTGGATACAGATATCAATCCTTTAGAACTCAAAATTTTTACTACATTACACAACAACCCTCAAAATCTCGTTGTCCTAATTCAGAAAATTCTTGAACCAATTATTAGCAAACAACCCTATACATTAATTCCGCAAGAATCTACCGGTAAAATTTTTATTGTTTCTACTCCTTTTTTAATTGAAAGAACCGAATCTCTTATAGATGAAATCGATATTGAACAAATCAAACTCAAAAAAAATGTAGCTACAGAAGAAATTTTCATCTACCAGCCAAAGCATCTAACGCATGATCAACTGGAAAAAATATTACAATCCATGGAAGAAAATCTAGCCACTTCCGGCTATCCAGATAACGCTCTTTTAGAAACTTTAAAAGACTTTTATTGGGTTGGAGACAAACATTCTTTCCTATTTACAGGCACAGCACAAACCCTTGAAAAACTTAAAACCATTTTACTTTCCATCGATACTCCTTCCGACGGAAAAAAAATAATAGCGCAAAACACCCAATTCTATGTCTATACCCCCCTTCATAGATCTGGTGAAGAACTAAAAAAAGCAATCGATGAAATGCAAAGAAGTTTGGAAGAATCCGGTCTTGAAAATTCTCAGTTCATAAAAACTCTTCAAAGTGCTAAATGGTCTCCTGCGACAAAGACCATAATTTTCACAGGTAATAACGACTCAATCGAACGCATCAAAAATCTTCTGACAGCTATTGATGTTCAAGAAAAAACAGTTCAAAAAGAAGAAATCCAAACAACCTATTATCTTTACAGACTTAAAAATGTTTCTGGAGAAATCATTGAAGAAGACCTGGAAAATTTCGCAAGCAAATTAAAATCTCAAAAAATTCAGAAAAAAGATTTGCTAGACGCTCTTGAATCTATCAGATGGATTGAAGAGACTAATGCTCTAATGATTACAGGAACCCCTAAAGCTATTGAAGAATTAAAAATCATTATCTCAGAATACGATATTCCGCGCACAGACAAAACCATTTCAAAAAAAGATAATTTTATCATTTACAAACCAAAATATGTCTCTGCTGAAACCATTGAAAATTCACTAAAAGATACAGCAAAAAATTTAAAAGATGCCGATCTTGCAGACCCTCATTTCCTTAATGCAATTGCATCGATGAAATATGTAGAAAGCACCAATTCTCTTGTTTTTACAGGCGATCAGGAAACTCTGCAAAAAATATCCGGTCTTATTGACCATATAGATGTAAAAGGCTCTGAAACATCAATCATCCATAAAGGAAAGAAGACCTACTTACTATATAATATTCAAGCAGCTTCATCGAAAAAAATCATTGCCTCCATCAAAGCAATTACCCAAGATCTAATCCGTTCCAAAACAGGTGACGAAGATTTTATCGAAGCTTTGCAATCAATGAAGTATCAAGGAGAGAATCATGCTCTTCTCTTTACAGGAAAAACCGAAGCACTTGAAAAAGTTCAAAAGCTTATCATCCGTTTTGATATTTCTGATGAAGAGAAAACTCAAGGCCCTTCCTCTTTCTTCATTTACAAGCCTCTAAATCTATCTGGACCAGCTCTTGAAACAATTTTAAAAGATTTTGTGGATCATCTGGAAAATGCAGGATTGGATAACAAACCTCTTACGCAAGCAATCAACTCTGCAAGATGGATTGAAAAAACCAACTCATTAATTTTTACAGGAACCCAGGAAACCCTTTCTGAAGTTAAAGGTCTTCTAGCTTCTTTCGATACCACAAGTGAAAGCCCTCTTGAAACTCCTGACAGCATACAGCCAATCGATGACACAAGTTTTTTAGTTTATAAGCTGCAATATCATAAAGGTGATGAAATTCAAGTAGCCTTAAGACAAATAGCGAAAGATGTGGATAAAGTTGGCGGTAAAATGAACGAAAAACTTTATATCGCCATCAACTCAATTCAATGGATACAAATCACCAACTCCTTAGTATGCTCCGGTGATCAAGGAACATTATCTAAGTTAAAAGACTTAATCAAAAGCTTGGACATCCCCTTAAAACAAGTATTCATCGAAATGCTCGTACTAGAAACCGGCATCAACAACTTGCTTGATTTTGGTCTTGATTGGGGTAGTAAATTCAAATATAAAAATAAACTTGCTGCCAGCACCGGATCCTTTAGAGATCTAAGGGATTCAGATGGTAATAATGTTAACTATTTTGAACAAAATTTTGCCAAAGTCGGCGATTCTGTAGCTCCGGATCCAGCAAACATTCCTTTTGAACAAGGAGGGTTTGATTTGGGTGTTATTGGAGATCTATTATTCCATAAAGGTAAATCCTTCGTTTCCTTAGGATCACTCATTTCAGCTCTGCAAACAGATAGTGAAAGCTCCATTGTGACTACTCCAAAGATCATTACCCAAGACAATAAAAAATCTTCTATCTTTATCGGAAGCAATGTTCCTTATATCGGCTCTCAAACTTCTAACTCTTCTGCAAATGTCGTAACAGCCTACAATTTGGAATATAGAGATATCGGTGTAAAATTAGATTTAACCCCTGTACTTGGAAATTCCGACACTGTTTCCTTAACTATTGACATGGAACAATCAAGAGTAGATTCATCCTCTCAACTTTCCTCAGCATTTCCAGTCCAAGGTATTACCACTCAAAAAACCAGTATGCAAACCTCTGTACACATCCCAAATAAACACTTCTTAGTGCTCAGCGGAATGGTGATCGACCAAAAAGAGAGAAATAAGACAGGAGTTCCTTGCCTTGGTGGTCTTCCTTTAGTGGGTGCTGCATTTTCAGAAAACAAGAAGCAAGATGCTAGAAGAAACATCGTGATTTTTATTCGTCCACATATTATTAATTCTTATGAAGACATGGTGGCAATCACTGAAAATCAGGAAGATTTTTTCAGACAAGAAGCCGGAACCCCAACTCTTGAAAAGGAATTTGATGAAAATGTGGAATTACTTAAATCACCTAGCGACGAATAAACTCTTTTATCTGAGTTTTTGCTTTCTGTTATGCTTTTCCTGTTACAAAGTAGAAGACACCATACAGCCGCAAATCACCCATCATTTTAATGAATATGATATACAATCGCTAGCATCAGCCTTCCCTAAGCTATCTGAAGAAGACAAAAACAGCAATTGGGGTAAAGAATACCTTATAGGACTTGGATTTGCTTCCGATTTGGATTTATATAGAGCCATTACCACTTTCAAACGTGCAAAATATCTATTATCTTCCGATGAGGAAGATAAAATAGTCAGAACCGACTACCTCATCCTGCTTTGCTACTATTTTGCAAAAAAATATGGCGATGTCATCCAAACTTTCAATGATTCCGAACTTGCTTTTGTTGATAAAACCTTTCCCCCTTTTTCCGATCTTCTCATCATCTTGCATGAAAGTTATATGCAGCTAAAAGATGAAAAAAACAGCGAAAAAACCCTGCATCTCATTGGAAAACACTATCCTGAACACTTCGAAAAAATATCCCTATCAAATTCTTGCGCTAAAGGCGAATTTCAAAAAATGGAACAATTCGCTACAAAGCCACAGGAAAAAGAAATGGTAACTTCTTTAAAAACACATTATGAATCCAATAAAAAATCCATTGGAAAAGCCCAAGCTTTAAACGCCCTAATCCCGGGTAGTGGCTATTTATATCTAGGACAGAAAAGATCTGCAGTCACTTCCTTTTTACTCAACGGCCTTTCCATTGCAGCCGCCTACCAATTCTATAATCGAGGATATATCGCCGCCGGTATCATTACTACAAGCTTTGAGATGGGATGGTATTTCGGAGGGATTTATGGTGCTGGGCAAGAAGCAAAATTTTACAACGAGCGACTCTATGAAGGAATTGCTGAAAAAAATATGCACAAAGAAAAAATGTTTCCCATTTATTTGTTAAAATATGCGTTCTAGATATTTATTCATCCTCTTTCTTTTCCCCTTCTTCATCTTTGGCACACTACGTTTTGAAGAACCTTGGGGCAAGGATGCAACTATCTGCACTAGACAAAACATTACTTCGCAAAAAAAGCTTACACCTTCAACTGCTGCAAAAGTCGCTAAAAGCGTCATTTCCTTTCATCAGAATTTTATTTCTCCTGCGAGCGGTCCCCGTAGCAGCTTCCGGCCGACCAGTTCAAAATACATGGAACTTGCAATCAAACGGTATGGATTCATAAAAGGATACCTAATGGGTTGCGACAGGCTTTTAAGGGAAAATAATGAAGCTTGGGTCTACCCTTCAATTGAAATCAATGGCGTCGTATATAAATTTGATCCAGCCATTGATCAAAAAAACTCCCCTATTCGCTAACTAAAAAAAAGTCGTGTAAATAAATACACGACTTATAAAAAGAAGAACAATAAAAACTATTTATAAATAATATACATATAATGATCTACTTCAAAAGAAACATTGTAATCATTTGCAAATCTTCTTACAGCTGCTTGAACAGGAAATTCCGGTTCATTATTATCATTTGTAAGCCTGTCCCTTCTCAAATATACTTTTCTTTTTGAACTAGATTTCATTGGATTGCTCCATCCCCAATCATCTCCGCAAATAACTCCACCTTCTTTCACCAGAGGATACCAATGACATAAATCTTCATAAACGCTTTGCTCATCATGAGAAGCATCAATATAAAGAAAATCTATACTAATATTTTCATCATATGCTCGAGATGCAGCTTCTTCTGTATTCATTCTCCAAGGAATAATTTTATCACTTACACGTTTTTGAACGACATTAGATAAAAATTGTTCATACAAAGTAGGCAACATTTCATGAATGCTTTTTCGATGAGGAAGATAATGCTCTGTGCTTCCTTTCCAATGATCAACAGCATAAAGCTTTGCATCAAAGTCCAATCTATTTGCTATAAAAATTGTTGATTTCCCTAACCAAGAACCTAATTCAAAAACGACTTTAGGGCGTCTTTCCTTTAAAATCTCTTCAATTTTTTTTGCATTTGATTCTGCAAACCATCCATGTGGATTAAATGGCAATATTTTATCTAAGGTATTATAAGGAAATTCTAATTGGTGAATTTCTCTCATTTCTTTAGATGAATCACTAATTAACCAATTAGAAGAATTCACAATGATCGGATCTCTTAATCCATACTGATTAATTTCTGGAACAAAATCTACATCAATATCAAAACATGTCTGTAATTCCACATGTTTAAAATAATACAATATTTTCTCCATAGATCTTCTCGATAAAATTACAGAATGAAAACCGTAACGTAATCTAATTCTTTGAAAATCTTCATTAATATTATATCTTTGCAAATACCAACTTTCAGAATGTGGCTTTTGATTATCCCTAGTTGCACCTGTGATGCAAAGAGCTTTCAAAGGCTTTTCAGGGTTCTCATATTGCCTCATATCTAAATCTGTATATAAAAGATCCCATTTAGGATCAATTTCAGATAATTGATCAACATATTCATCAATTAATTTTGGATCTCTTAAAATATCTATATCATCTTGTAAAATCCAAATATTTTCAAAACCTCGATCATAGGCATCTTGAATGATTGACAAATGACTCAGAATGCACCCGACTTTTCCTTTTTGCAAGTTACATTTATTTGAATATAATTTTTTAATTTCAGCCCATTCTTCATCTGTAAACTTCCATCCAGTAATTCCTGAAAATCGATTATAAGTTATTCCATATTTTGCTAAAATGCTATTGGTATAATGCCATTTTTCAGATCTTTCATCTAAATTTAAAACATAAATACAATCTATGTTTTTTAATTCTTTCGATTCTAATAAATCTCCCGAATGAGGTTTAAAAAAATTAGAAATATTTGTTTCAAAAGGCAATAAATGAGCTTTTTCATCAACTGCATAAACTACACCTATAGCCAGCATCAAAAACAAAAACACCGATTTAAAATTCATGTTCAGACTCCTTTAATTAATTATTTAAATGAAAAAAAATATAAGTAAATCAACCTTAAACAGCAAAGCAATAATCTTTTTTACTCTAGATTATTTTACAGGCAAAATGAACGATAAAAACAATTTTAATAATTGCTTCAAAATATCGCTGAAAGCATAAAATTCTTTTGTAGATAAATCAATTGCTTAAAATACACTTTCCCGTTACTTTTTTTGTTAAAAAAGGAGTACATAATGCTTTTAAAATACATAAGCTTATTAATTATGATGATTCAAATCCCTCTTTTAGCTAATACCCAATTTGGATATATTTCCTATTCTGGAGTAAATATTGGAGACGATATTCAAGCAATAGCTGCAAAACAATTTTTACCCAAGGATAGCATTCCTATCGATAGAGAATATCTTGATGAATTTTCATATCATAAACCAGTATATACCATTATGAATGGATGGTATATGCACACAAAGAATAACTGGTATTGCCAAGATCAAATTCCTCCAGAAAAAAGCTGGCCGCCTTCAGATGACATCTGCCCTTTAATCATATCCATGCATATTACGCCAACTGTATATAAAGAAATATTTTCCCCACGTGGCATAGCTTATTTAAAAAAACATGGTCCAATTGGTGCAAGAGATCTATCAACATTAAAAGCTTTGCAAGATCGCGATATTCCCTGTTATTTTTCAGGATGCTTAACACTTACACTAAACAATACTAATCCAAAAATCCTTCGTAATAATATTATTTATGCTGTTGACGTAGATAAAACTATTGTCTCATATCTAAGAAAACATTCTAAGTATCCAGTTGTTGAAGTCTCGCATGGCATTCCCCGTGAAATTTATATTGCAAGAGACAACGATCAACGCATAAGTTACGCTCAAAACATGTTAAATAAATATGCAGAGGCAAAATGTATAGTAACAGCTAGATTACACGCAGCACTTCCATGCCTTGCTTTAAAAACCCCTGTTTTGTTAATAGCTGGACAAACGGATCGTTTCCATGGATTAACAGAATTAACACACCACACAACCAAAAAAGAATTACTGGAAGGAAGATCTGGATATGACCTCAACAACCCTCCCGAAAACCCAGACGATTACCTAAAAATAAGAAACGCAATTATCAAAAAAATCAACGATTGGAAAGAAAAAGTATTATTAGATCAATAATCTTCTTTTTTGCCTAAAATTATTTTAGCACGCAAAAAAGCCAGCCATGTAGAATGCTGAGGATTGATTTCATCGCCTAAGAATATATTATCTTCTGTAAGCTTATTGATAACCTTCGTCTTCTGCATGGTTTTCCAAACTTCTTCACTCACTCCTGAAAGGACAAGATGCCTTTTTGTCGTTTCTAGATATTCTTCTAAATTCAAAATTGCAAAACAAGCTGATGCATCAATATGACTGACGCCATTTAATCGCAATATTATGACTTTAACATTTGGTTCTTTTGCTATTTCTTTTACCGTATTTTGAAAGATATCGACAGCAGCGAAAAACATCTCTCCTTTAATTCCGATAATGCGAATATTGCAATATTTTCTTTTTCTTTTAGGAACAATTTTTAATCTTCCTGTTGAAGCAAAAGCATATTCAACCAGTTCCAATTTTGCCACTTTCTGCAAAAAGAAAATTAAAGAAATCGCAATACCAATAAAAAAGGCTAAATTCAGATTTAAAAACAAACAAGATAAGAAAGTTATGATAAAGGCAAACAAATCCCCTTTAGAAGCTCTAAGACAAAGCTTTACTTGTTTAAAGTCTACAATGCCTACCACAATTGTAAATAATAATGCTGCTAATGACGCAAGAGGAATCCAACGGATATAAGAAGATAAAAACAATATCAAAAAAGCGATAATGAGCCCGCTAAAAGCAGCAGCGAAACGGGTTTTTCCCCCATTTTCAAAATTCATCATTGAACGAGAAGCACTTCCAGAAGCTGGCAAAGCTCCTCCAAAAAGCCCTAGTACAATATTACTTAAACCAAGTCCATACACTTCTTGATTAGAACGAATATATTGTCCGCTTCTTGCTGCAAGTCCCCTTGAAATAGAATACACTTCAAGAATTGCTAAAAATGCTAAAGGAATCGCAGAGAAAAAGATTTTTCCAAAAAGGCTAAAATTTATAGGAAACTGAAAAAAAGAATGAGTAAAACCACTTGTCATGGGCATATCCCCAAGTACCCATATATAAAAAGTCGAATCAGGATTTTTTATCCAATAATGATTGATAAAATAAGCAATACTTCCTGTTGTAATAATAATAATTAAAGGATAAGGCCATCTTTTTAAATATCTTTTACAAACCCAAAGCCCCATCAAACTTAATAAACCGATAAATACTGACCCTACCTCAACTAATTGAATATTTTTTACAATCACTATCAGCCGGGCAAGAACAGTTGTAGGTTCAGAATTTATCGGAATACCCAAAAAATAAAATAACTGACTAGCATAAATTGTAAGAACAACTCCTAAAAAATACCCTAAGACAACGGATCTGGAAACAAACTGCAATATTTTTCCAATATTCAAACGACTTAGAATAAGTTGCAAAACACCAACTAAAAGGACGATATGCATCAAAAGCTGCATAGATAAAGCATCTTTTTCACTTCCTTGAACATCTGGAAAATACCGACTCAATATATATCGAATGGTAGTCTGTAGCAAAATTGCAGTTGCAGTCGAAGGACCTACAACCAAATGTTTTGAAGAACCAAAAACAGCTGCGACAATAACTCCAATAATCGCTGTAAACAGTCCTACAAAGGAGGGCAAGTCCGCTAACAATGCATACGCGATCGATTGAGGAATAGCCAAAAGAGCAATTAAAAATGCCGAAAAAAGATCTGCTTTGAATTTCATCAATGAATATTTTCGAATATCTTTTCTAAAAGGTAAAAAAGAGACTTCAAAAGGTCTGATGAAATTTAATAAATTTTTCAAGATCGGACTACAACTTTTTTTTCTATTTAATTCTCTTTATAAAAAGAAAAAAGAAAAAAGAAAAGCTTATGCATCTTTTTTTATTTTTTCCCGAACAATAAACTGAATAGGTGTACCGGAAAAACCGAACTCTTCTCGGAATTGATTAATCAAATACCGTTTGTATGGAAGGGTAAGAAGATTCTTATAATTTATAAAAAAGATAAAGGAAGGATAATCATTTTTTCTTTGCGTTAGATAATAAATACGCAAACGTTTTCCTTGTATCATCGGAGGATGATACTTATGCATGCATTTAGAAATAAAATTATTCAATTGACCTGTCGTTATTCTCTTTTGTCTTTGCTCTAAAACTTCTTCAGCAGTATCGAATAAATGATCCAAGCCCCTTCCTTCTTTAGCAGAAACAAAAAACATCGGACAATGTTTAAAAAACGGCACTTCATCATACAAAGCTTTCAGACAATGTTCTTTCCGGTGACCGGAAACAAGATCCCATTTATTGAATAAGATAATACAGCTTTTGCCACTTTCTTCGATCATGCTGGCAATACGCTTATCTTGGGTTGTCATTCCTTCACGAACATCTAAAACCAAAAAACAAACATCGCAACGCTCAATGGCTCTTTCTGTACGTATTGCTGCAAATTTATCAACAACTTCCGTTTCAACATATTTTCTACGGATTCCAGCAGTATCAATTAAAGTATAATCCTTTTCGTTATAAACAAACTTGCAATCAATACTATCTCTTGTCGTCCCAGGAATAGGGCTAACCAAGGATCTTCTATCATTTAAAAGATAATTCAAAAGAGTCGATTTACCCACATTAGCTCTTCCAACAAGAGCCACTTTTATCGAATTATCTAACTCTTCATCTTCATTTGCTTTTTCATTATCTAGTGCAGCATCTAAAAGTTCATCGATATTTCGGCCATGTTCAGCTGAGACAGGTATAATATGCTCAATTCCCAAAGAATAATATTCGTATAAGGATTCTTCCTGTTTTTCCGTATCAACTTTATTGACAGCCAAAATCAATTTCTTTTGTGTCTTTTGCAAAAACTGACAAACTTCCTTATCTAAGGAAGTTACTCCAATCTTGGCATCAACGACCAAAATTAAGATATCCGCTTCTTCAACGGCAATATGAGCTTGTTCTATGATTTCTTTAGAAAAAATCTTTTTCGAATAGGCATCCATACCACCTGTATCAATCAAAGTAAAATACTGACCATAATGCTCAGCTTGCTGATACAATCGGTCTCTTGTAATTCCTTCCTGTTCATCTACAATTGCGATACGTTTGCGGATAATTCTATTGAAAAGAGCGGATTTTCCTACATTGGGACGTCCGACTAATGCTACCTTTAAAGAGCTCATAAAACAACAATCTTAATAATTTTTCTGGTAATAGGATAACATAATATTCGCTTATCAGACATCCAAAAAAATTGCTTTATAATTTTTTTTACCAAAAAATAATAAAAAATAGTTCTCTTTTAATTTATTTTTATAAATATCTAAAAAA
The DNA here is from genome assembly GCA_035447625.1 of Chlamydiales bacterium. Classification (GTDB taxonomy): domain Bacteria; phylum Chlamydiota; class Chlamydiia; order Chlamydiales; family SM23-39; genus DAOTHK01. The sequence continues at coordinate 10,742 of DAOTHK010000010.1, read as the reverse complement.
AATTTGACTAAACAGTCTTCTCTTTCGTTCCAATTAAAGAAGAAGCTGCTTGAATAACTTGATCTGTATCAAAAATACAACAAGGAGGTTTTTCATCTTTTGACACCAAGCGACAAGGCTGACCAAAAACATCTGGAAATTCATGATAACAATGTGGATGACTACAAGGACTTTGCAGAAAAACCTTATTATGATTATTCAAATGACGAAAATATGGATTTACAGAACCGAAGAAAATAACAGAAGGAATTCCCAAGGATGCAGCGATATGACTTGGTCCTGAATCCAAACCAATAAAAAGATCCGCATTATATATAACCGACATCACATCCCGAAAATCTTTTGTTGTTATTCCCGGAGCTAAAAATTTCAGCTTCTTCTTCGATATTTGATAAACGTCATATCCTTCTGCTTTTAAAAAAGAAATAACCTTTTTCCAGTCAATATTAAACGCATTCCGATAATTAGATTCTATGGGATAAGCATCGAGATGTAAAATAACATACGGTCTAGGAATAATTTTTTTCTTTTCATTCTCTGAAAGAAAAAGCTTGGGATATCTTAATTCAAGATCCGGTATTGCCGCTTGTTTTCGAAAACATTCCAAATAATGCATTTTAGGATATTTTTCAAACTGCAGAGAAACTAAATTCCTTGATAAAGGAAGCAGCTTATCATATCGATTAATGAAAAGATGCTCTGAAGGATAATTATCAAATATACAAGAATGTGATGTATAAAGATAAACATCTTCTTCTCTATCAATAAAATAACTGACAATTGGCTCTGACCAAATTATATCGCCAAAACCGACATTACGCATAAAAATTTGTCTCATAAAATTCATATTAATTATTTTTTTTAAAAATCCAACTAAATAATACTTAAAAAATCACAAAAAAGAGCTATCCCTATTAAACATATTAAAGTTATTTTTGAAATACTATCTCTTTTTCACTAATAAGACACTTTTGCAGCAATCGGTTTATGATCGCTCATATTTGACTGCGGGCAATTCAAACCTACCCCTAAAACAGGTATATTATGAATAGTTAACGGAATCTTTGAAGAGCTGACCGCAATCCAATCTATTCTTGTATTCAACACAAGCCAGGGATTCGTGCAAGTAGGATCAAGAAAATTATGATAATCAAGCTTATAAGCAGCATTTTTTAATAAAAATAATCGAGGATGCATCGCCGTGACATTAGAATCCATTGCTAAAACTTTAATCTCAGCTGATAATTTATCTAAAGCTTCAAGTATTTGCATAAGTTCTTGATCGCCTTTCGAAGAATCCTTTCTTCCCGTTTGTTTATCAATCTCGATTCGAAAAGGATTACACCCTGAAAGATGCCCCGACGCTACAGCTATCACTTGCCCTGATTCAATATCTTTTAATTCAAGAATAAAACCTCGACAAGAGATATTCCCAACAATATTAACTAATTCAAATTTTTCTTTATTCCAAGCTACAGCATTAATGGAATGATCTGTTTGAGAAAATCTAACATCGTAATTTTGGGGAAACAAAGAAGAATCTAAATAATCAGCTTCTTGAAGAGCAATAATATCATACTGAAGTTGATTTTGTAAGATACGTTTTACCATTACTGTTCGAACAACATTTAGCTTATCATTAATCGAACTATAAACAATTCCTTGGCCTTGCGTTAAATCTCTTAAATGACCATCTAATAAATCAAGAACTTCCTTATCAAAAATTACAACAGGTCTTTCTTTATAAGAAGAGATAATCTCTTCACTTTTTTCCTTCCATATTCGATTGCCACTATCATCTTCATCCGGATGTTCTATAATTTTTAAAAAAGTTTCTCCATAACAACCTTTGTGCCATTCTTTAATTGCACTTTCCCTCTCTTCTATAGATGGGGTAAATAAAATTTTTAAAGCAGTATTTTGGATTCTTTCCAATTGAGCCATTTGCCCAGGCTCTGTATTATAACGCTTTTGAATAAGCTTTTGCATGCAATTAGAACGCAAATAATCATAATGATCAGGAAGACCTCCACAATTGAATGAGGCAACCGTAAAATCTTTAGCAAGCAGAGTCGAACAAAAAAACATCCAACCAACAAACAATACCCGAACAAGCCTTCTTTTCTTCATATAAAAACCACCATCTAAATAAATAAAGTAATACAGTAACCTTAGAAAAACAAAATTATCTGATCAAAAATCATACAATAATAATCATTAAAAAAATCTTCTTTCTCAAAAAAACGACAAAAAACAAAAAACTCAAATTTTATAAACAACTAATTATCAATTATTTATAAAAAATTTCCTGACAAATTGTAAGTTGCATTTACAAATTGTCAGAATTTAACTAAAATAAAAGAAAAAGTAGATAATTTACTATGATAAATCGTGAACTAGAAGATAATCTAATAAAATCCGCAAAATCTTATCCAATAATTGCTTTAACGGGACCTAGACAATCAGGCAAAACAACAATTATTAAAAAAATTTTTGGAAATGATTATAAATACATCAATTTAGAAGATCTTGAGATGAGACGATTTGCGAATGAAGATCCAAAAAGTTTTTTAGAACAATTTTCTGAAAAAGTAATTATCGATGAAGCACAAAATGCTCCCGATTTATTTTCTTATATACAAGTCATTGTTGACGAAAAAAATAAACCAGGACAGTTTATATTAACCGGCTCACAAAATTTTTTACTTTTAGAAAAAATTTCTCAATCACTTGCTGGAAGAGTTTCAATATTCCATTTATTACCCTTAACCATATCTGAATTAAAAAATGCCGATTATAAAATAGATAATATAGAGCAATTACTTTTTAACGGGTTCTATCCTAGAATTTATAATCAAAACTTAGAACCTCAAGAATGGCTAGCTAATTATATCCAAACATATATAGAAAGGGATGTTCGTAGCTTAAAAAATATTAAAGATTTATCATCTTTTCAACGTTTTATCAGAATGTGTGCAGCTCGATGTGGACAACTAGTTGACCTAACCTCTTTAGGAAATGATTGCGGAATATCTCATAATACTGTGAAAGAATGGCTTAACATATTAGAAGCCAGCTTCATTATTTTTTTACTGAAACCACATTATAAAAATTACAATAAACGATTAGTTAAATCTCCAAAGATTTATTTTTACGACACAGGATTATTATGCTATTTACTAAACATTGAAAATCCCGATCAGCTTAAAACCCACTATCTAAGAGGAGGCATCTTTGAATCTTTTGTAATTTCTGAAATCATAAAAAAGAAAATAAACAAAAACCTTCAACCAAATGTCTATTTTTGGAGAGATCAAGCAGGACACGAAATCGATTGTGTTTTGGAAAAATCTAATGAAATCATTCCAATAGAAATTAAATCCTCCAAAACAATCAACGACAGCTATTTCAGCAATTTACTTTATTGGAATAAAATTTCCAGTTCTGATTCTAAAAATAATATAATTATTTATGCTGGCAAAGAAACATTCAAAAGGTCTCAAGGAAATATTTTTTCTTGGGAAAAAATTGATACAATACAATAAATGCAAATAACTTACTGATGCTATTCATAAATATTGATTTCTTTTAAAAGAGTAACTAACTCATCTCTAGATAAGTATTGAACAGGGTCATTTCCTTGTCCTTTGGCAATTTCATCAATAAGTCCTTTCTTCTTCTCAATAAGAAAATCAATTCTCTCTTCGATCGTATTTTTAGTCACAAATTTAAAGACAAGCACACCGCGCGTCTGACCTATTCGATGAACCCTATCCGTTGCTTGATTTTCTTTTGCTGGATTCCACCAACGATCATAATGAATCACAACAGAAGCATTCGAAAGATCAATTCCAACACCTGCAGCCAATAAAGATCCAAGAAAAACCTTACATGAAGGATCCTCTTTAAAACGCTTGATCTCCAAATGCCTTTTTAAAGTACTTCCCTGTATTTTTGCATATCCAATCCCTTTTTTATGAAAATATCTTTCCATGATGGAAAGCATTTCAACATACTGCGAAAAAACAACAAGCTTCTGTCCGCTTTCAAGTGTTTCATGTAACAAATCCACAAAAAGATCCCATTTTCCGGAAGGATTTTTAAAAGGTTCTTTTAATTCCTTTAGATATAAAGAAGGATGATCACAGATTTGTTTTAACTTGGTTAAAAGAGCAAAGATATGCGTATAAGAAATAGGCTTCTCTTCATCTTTTAAAGATTGAATCAACTGTTTCTGCATGGACAGAACTTCATTATAAAGCTCTTCTTGCTTTCTAGATAAATCTGTTAGAACAATTTCCTCAGTTTTTTCCGGAAGATCTAAAAGCACTTCGCTTTTATTTCTACGTAAAATAAAAGGCTTGATCAATCTTGCAAGAAACAGTTTTCGATCTGCATCTTGCTCTTTTTCAATCGGATCAATAAACATCTCTTTAAAAATCTTATCAGATGGCAAAAACCTAGGCATTACAATATCCATTAATGCCTTAAGTTCGCTTAAATTATTTTCTATCGGCGTTCCCGATAGACCAAGACGCATGTTCGCAACAAGTTTTTTCAAAACAGAAAAGGTTTTAGAACGACTATTTTTCGCAACCTGCAACTCATCAAATATCGCAAGCTCAAACATCTTTTCCGAAAAAAGCTTTTCTTCATTTCTAATGATGCCATATGTCGTTAAAATGATTTGATAGCTTTCATCGCATTTGGAAAAATCCCTACCATGGCCATGGTAGATAAATACTTTGGCAGATGGTATGAATTTTTCTAATTGCTGTTGCCAATGATAAATAACAGAAGTCGGACAGATAATCAGATATTGATTATTCTGATTCATATCCTCTTTCATAATCGCCGCCAATAAAGCCATCGATTGATGTGTTTTTCCAAGCCCCATATCATCACATAAAAGTCCTGATAGGCCATGACAATATAAAAACCAAAGCCAATCCATCCCAATTTCTTGATAAGGACGCAAAGTAGCATCCAATAAAGATAAATCATAAGATATATCCGATGAAAAGGACTGAAGCTGAGAAAGAAGCTTTCTTGTGTCTTTTGCAGCTTCACTATGCCCTTTAGGGGTTTCGATTTCTTCAAAAAGAAATAATCGAATCCATTCAATCGTACTAAGTTTTAAAAGCTTTCTTCTCCTATGTACAGCATCTCTTCCCAAATTATGTAGCCAATTAAATCTTGGTTGATTCAAAAAGATCAATCCAGCTTCGGAAAAAAGGTATTTCTTTTTATCTTTTATCGCTCGCCAAAGGTCTATGGCATTAACAACCCCTTTTTCAGACATGTACATGATATCAGCAAGCCAAGAATGCTTTTTTCTTTTTTCCTCTTTGGAAATCCGACTAAGTTGCAAAGAAAGATGCTTTGGTTTTTCAAGTTTTGGATCAATTTCAATTATGAAAGATTGCAATCTTGACAACTCAAAAAAGACAAAAAGATTTTCTTCCCTTTTGGAAACAATTTTTTCTTGTGTATAACCTTCTGGAAGGCTTTTTTGAGCCCCTAAAATATAAAATCCCTGACCCTTAAGATAAACAACATCATCGAAAAATTCTAAATCTTCAATACGAATATTCTTTTGCAATTTAATTTTCGGCCTACAAACAACCATTCCATTTTCATTGATAGAAACTTCAAGACCTCTTTCAGTTATCGGAGAAAAGGATAAGAAGAAGTGACTCAATTGCTCTAAATCTTCTTTTTTCTCTTTAATAAACTGCGCGATTCGATTTTTTGCAATTACTTGTCCCGGCATAAGATGCCTGAAACTTCCATTACCATGCTGATAAAAGCCCTGACCTTTCAAGTAATACCATTTGCCATAATCAATCACTTTTAAAAAGTCTTCAGCAACCATTACTTTTGAAGAAAAAACCAGCTCTTCATTTACATATGAATAAGTTAATTTCGATTCAAAGGATTGTAAATGCGTTGAAAATCCATTAAATTGATGCAACCACAAGCGATGTTTCGTCACAAACGCTGAAACATCTTTTTCAGATATTATCGTTGGCTTTCCTTCAAATTGAATATTGCTTACTTTAAAAAAGCCTCTTCCCTCGACATAAGCGTAATCCCCATAAAAATGAGAAAACTTTTTCAATAAATCCCCTTTTTCGAACAAATAAGGTTCAATGTGAAAACGCTTATATTCATCTATAAACAAATCATACTGCAAAGGATTTTCTAGAGGATCAAAAGCAATACCTATCAATTTTTCTTGAACAAGCAAGTGATGATCTTTTAAAAATTGATTGATCTGATTACCGCTTACAATTTTGTTTTTTAAAAGACTATCCTGTTTTGGAAAAAAACCATCTTCAGGAACGAAATACCAATCCCCAACAGTTATCGCATTTTCTAACAGTTGATGATCTCTTGTTTCATGCTGAATGAGAAAACAATTCTTTTCTTTATCAAAGATTAAATCCGAAATCTCTGACTGTTTTAAATAAACCTTTAAAGATGATGGTACGGAATATAGAGTTGGGATAACTTCAGGCCAGAAAAAGATTGGCAAGTCAAAATAAATTTCCAAATCATCAAAAATCAAACCTACTTTTTCAGGTAATTTTTGATGATCATTTTCCCAAATCACTTGAAACGTTTCATTATTTTTTGTTTTTAGAAAAAGCCATTTTGCAATATCCGACCAAAAGGAAAGCTCAAACCGAAAAGATTCTTTCGCCTTACCTTTTTTCCAAAGATCTATTTCTTCATAGGTCATATTAGAAAACTTTATAGAAGTTTCTTCAGTTTCCTCTTGTCTGTGTTTAATAATTTCATCCAATCTCTCATAAGTCGTTTTTTCTTTAGAGCGAATTTCAAAAACCTTTTTAAAATTATCAAAAACCGCAAAAGAGCCATCGGACACTTCCTGAACTTGCTTTATTGAATCTCCATAAGTGCGAAATGCCTGTAGAAAAAGTTGATAGAAAAAACTTTGATGAAAAAGCTCATGCAATGGTTTGCCATCTGAAAATATCTTTTTATAAGCGATAAGCAAATGAGGACAATTACCACTTTTTTCAGCCTCAGAACATGTACAGAAACAATCTTCTAATTCAAATTGATCATTGAGCTGAATAAAAGGCCAATACTGGTGATTCTCTTCACAATCCATCACCCCAATTTGATAAGTTCCCTCAGAGAAAATCACTTCCAAAGAAGGGTTTTCCTGCATTAATTCTTCTGCTTTTTTTTGATGTTTTTTCAAAAATGATGGTATTTTCATAGCGCTGTCTCTTCTCTTGTATTCATACATGAAAAAACGTTTTGATTAAAGAGAGATTTTTCCTTCAAAAACTTTAGTAGCATAACTTTTCAAAACTACGCCTAAAATATCTTTATCCAAATGTTGCAAATCAACTTCGTAATCACCATATTGAAAACGCACTTTTACCTGCTTGCATTGCATACATTTTTTATTATAAGCAATTGCTGAAGCAATCGCCCCTGTTCCACAACTTAATGTTTCATCTTCAACGCCCTTTTCATAAGTGCGAACAAAGATCTTTCCATCCGAAAAAATTTGAACAAAATCAACATTGACTCCGCCTGGAGAAAATCTTTGATGACAACGAATTTTTCTTCCTAAATCTTTTACAGGTGTCTTCTTCAAATCTTCAACAAAGACAATAGCATGCTCAACCCCTGAATCTATATGAAAATATTCAAACTCCTCTTGATCAATCATTAAATGACCCGATGCTAAAAAATGACAAGGCATCATTTGCAAAGAAACCTTCATATCTGAATATGAAACCTGAATCACTCCTGCAAGTGTTTCAATAGATGAAATATTTTGTTTTTTTTCAGCTTTTAAAAATGTTGCGGTGCAAACAAGAGCATTCCCACAACAAGTCGCCTCAGAGCCATCTGAATTATAGATACGCATCCATACATCCGCTTTTTTAGAAGGATATAGAACTACAATGCCATCTGCCCCAATACCGAACTTTCTATCACAAAACCTCCGGATATTTTCATCAGATAAAAAAAGGGGGGAATCAAAAATGATAAAATCATTCCCATTCCCCTGATATTTATAAAATGCTGGCATTTTATTTTAATAAACTCTCAAGTTCATCAGATTTAGAAATAATTTGATCCAATAATCCAAATTCTTTTGCTTCCTGAGCTGTCATCCAATTATCACGATCGATTGCTTTTCGAATCACTTCCGGATCTTTGCCCGTTTCATTTGCATAGACATTTACAATCATATCACGAGTCTTTAAAATTTCTTTTGCTTGAATATCCAAATCTGTTGCCTGCCCTTGGATAACTCCATTAATTAATGGCTGATGAATCATAATACGTGAATTTTCTGTCGCAAATCTTTTTCCTTTTCCTGAAGAAAGGCTCAAAACAGATCCCATAGAAGCCGCAAGCCCTGTTACCAAAGTATAAACAGGAGATTGAATCATTTTAATTTGATCCCAGATAGCAAAACCTGAATCAACAGATCCGCCTGGAGAATTAATCACAAATAAAATTGGTTTGCCTGGAGATATCCAATCCAAATACCATAATTTTTGAATGATTTCGCTAGCTGACTTCTGATCAACTGCATCTGATAAAAAAATGCGTCTCTTTTCTAATAACAGTTCAGAAATTTTGTTAGAAATATCCTTTTTTTGCTCTTCGGCCATGCTTATCTCCATAAATAGTAATCTTATTCAAAGTATATGAAATCAATTAGAATGAGAAAAGAAAAATTCGAATCTAAAAATTGAAATATAAAAAATTATAAGGATCTCTTTCTATATTGAGGCTCTATATGTGTGACTTGAATATTTCTTCTACGAATAGAATCTATTAATTTTTGCTCATCATGATCCTGTCTAGAAAGACGTGTATTTTCCAAAGAGGTCATAACCACGTGATGAATAGTTTTTTGATGCAAAGATAATAAATGATCTTCATGAACCAACGGTAAAATATTTTTTAATGTAATACTGTTTACTAAAGCCATAATATCCTCTTTTTCTTGCTAACACTATAACATATCTTTAATTAACAAACAAATCTCAAAAATCTTTAAATAATAAAGAATTTTTGAGATCCATTTCTTAATAAAAAAATTATTTGACAACACAATCAAATTTATAAATATCTTCCAACCAATAAAAGAATCTTTTCATTACTTAACATCTTTAAAAATAAAGAATTAGCATATTTCAAAACTCTTGTATTTTCTGTAACTTTTGCCATATAAGCAAATTTTTGCTCATCTGTTTCCAAAATAGCAGAGCCTTCTCTTATTCGATTTGCAGCAACTGTATTCAAATCACTAAGTAAAACTACAGAAATCGCTGTTGCCAAAGTTTTAAATAATAATGAAGAAGCTAAAGAGAATACCTGGAGAACTCCGAATATAACCGTCGCAACACGAATAATTCTCCATATCAAATCACCACCTCGATTACCACCAACAGCTCCAGCAGACCTCCTTCCAACAATGTAGCTAACATCTTGACATACCGTACGAAAAACAGAAAAAACTCCTACTTTAACTTGTTGCCAATGATGTGTCTGAAAGACTTCAGGTTTTCGTACTGACAAACACTGACATTGCTCTAACGGCTCTAATCCATGACTCATAAGACCTCCTAGAAAAATTTTCCAAATATTATTTAATAATATATTATTTTATCACAATCTTTAAGATAAATTAATCTTTTACAATGATTTGACATACGTTTCTGATTTTTGGAATCAATACACATTTTGCAATCAACTGATCTAATACCATTTTTATCTTTTCTGAATTACCTCCAGAAACAAGGCTCAACAAGCCAGCATTAAACCCTCTCAATTCATACCATCGAAGACTGGCATTAAAAATAAGAAACGAATCCACTGCAAGCGCAAGCCCTACTCCTGCAAACGCACAAGAAAAAACAGAACCAGATAAAACATATTGAAAAACATGAGAAACCTGTCTAATAATCAAAAAAACATTCAATGATTGGGCTATAACAAAAGCTATGCTTAGCATTTTCTTTTTATCATCATTCAAACCAACTTTTTGATCAAAAAAACTATTAAAGGATTCCTCAGATTTAGAAACTGCTCTATTAAAAAGTCCCATATTCACACCTCACTTATCGAACATGGAGTAATTATGCTTATTTACAATAATTTAATAAATCAAAAAAAACTCAACTTACATTAATCCAAAATCAATTGAGGATATAAACAAAAATTCTTCAAAAGATAATGAATTTTTTGAGTATTATCACTTAAAATTTGAGAATCTATCTCCGCTTCCGCTTTAGAAATTTTTCCATTATCCAAGACTTTTTTCGATGCATTAGAAAGCACATTATGAATAACTGTTGCAATTTCAGACATTTGAACCTCTTTCATACCGAGAGTGGTCAAAGCGGGCGTTCCCAAACGAATACCTGAGGTATACCAAGGACCATTTTGATCGAAAGGAATCGCATTACGATTCACAGTGATCAACGCCTTTCTAAGAAGGTTTTCTGCTTGACGCCCATTGATTCCAAAACTTGTTTGAACATCTACTTGAATCAAATGATTGTCGGTACCTCCAGTTAATACCTTTACACCCAACTCCATCAACTTGGAAGCAAGCGCCTGCGCATTTTTAACAATTTGATGCGCATATTCTTTAAATGAAGGATTTTTAATCTCTTGAAAAGCCAAGGCTTTTGCAGCCATAACATGTGGCAACGGACCTCCAAGAACTATCG
>DAOTHK010000009.1:0-22703 GCA_035447625.1 Chlamydiales bacterium | reverse complement strand
AGGTTTTGTTTTAGAAACTCAAAAAGATTGGGCTTTGCCTTATTATCGAGATCGTGCGATGGCATTGGCATTGGGAGCTTCCTATGTGGAATTGTTGGGGTCTTTTCTTGCTCGTTATACGCAGCATCATAGTCGCGGAAGAATGATGCCGGATCATTTTTCTGATAAAAATCTAAATATTCCTCCTCAATCAAGTTGCGTAGGTTCACAATATTTGCAGGCTGTAGGTGTTGCAAAAGCAATTCAGCTAAAAGGAGAAGAGAATGTTGTTTATGTTTCTGGAGGTGATGGATCTACTTCCCAAGGGGATTTCCACGAGGCATTAAATATAGCTTCCCTTCATCGTTTACCAGTTATTTTTTGTATCCAAGATAATGGTTATGCGATTTCAACTCCCAAATCAGAGCAATCAGGTGCTGTTTCTATTGCAAAAATGTTTTCAGGATATGAGCATTTGGAATCTTTTGAAATTAATGGAACGTCAATCGAACAATTATATGCTGCGTTTACTTATGCGAAGAATCGAGCAACCGATCATCTTGGGCCAACTTTAGTTGTTGCAAAAGTGCCAAGAATGAATTCACACACGTGTTCTGATGATCAAACAAAATACCGTGATGCAAAGTCTATTGAAGAAGCGCGCACTCAAGATCCTTTGATCGCTTTGGAAAAACTACTTGTTGCAGAAGGCATTTATTCTACAGAGCAAATTGATGCTTTTAGAAAACAAATTAAGCAAGATGTTGACCTAGCTACAATGCTTGCAGAAAAGATCCCTTTTCCTAAAAAGGAAACGGCTACTGAAATTCTTTTTGTAGAATCAGAAATAATAGAAGAAAAAGATCCGACTCTTTCAAATGAAAAAATTACTATGATGGATGGATTGAATCATGCATTAAAAGAAGAAATGGAAAAAGATTCATCTATTGTTGTTTTTGGAGAGGATGTGGCTAAAGAAAAAGGTGGAGTTTTTGGTATTACAAGAGAGCTGACGGCTCGTTTTGGCTATGATAGATGTTTCAATACACCACTTGCAGAATCAACAATTATCGGAATGGGAATAGGTCTTGCTGTGGCTGGATATAAACCGGTTGTGGAAATTCAATTTGCCGATTACGCTTTTTCCGGTATCAATCAATTATTGAATGAAATGCCTAGTGTCCATTATCGATCTTCGGGCGAATGGAATTGCCCTATGACTGTAAGGATTCCTTATGGAGGATATATCCAAGGAGGTACCTACCATTCGCAAAGTATTGAAGCACATCTTTTGCATACACCGGGTGTGAAAGTTGTTGTTCCTAGTAATGCGATGGATGCAAAGAGGCTTTTAAAGGCTTCAATACGCGATCCCAATCCTGTTATTTTTCTAGAGCATAAAGGATTATACAGGCAGGCTAGCTTTTCATCGACATATGAGCCGGCAGAAAGCGATTTATTGCCGCTTGGCAAAGCTAAAGTCATTCATGAAGGAGAGGATGTAACATTTATTACCTATGGTATGCTCACTCATATGGGAAATGATGTGACATTGAAGCTGGCTAAAGAAGGGATTTCGGTGGAACTTATCGATCTTAGAACTTTAAATCCTTTGGATTTTGAAACGATCAAAAAATCTGTAATGAAAACAGGCAAGGTATTAATTGCTCATGAAGCTTCCAAAACTTGTGGGTTTGCTGCAGAACTAGCTTCATTAATTTCAGAAAATATTTTTGAGTATTTAGATGCATCGATCGTACGTGTTTGTGGAAAAGATTTTCCAGTTCCTTATTGTCTGGATTTGGAACATCAGATTCTTCCTCAAAAAGAGGATCTTTATGAAGCTTTGAAAAAGCTTTCCCAATATTAGAAAATATTTTTCTCGATTTGAAATATTAGCGCCAAAGTTTTTTGGCGCTTGTTTTTTCATTTTATCTATGGTAATTTTCTTTCGAATTTTCAGAAGGATTTTCTATGTTTGGTTTTTGTCCGCTTGCTTCAGGTTCGAAAGGAAATGCAATTTTTTTAGGTTCTAAAAAAGCAAAAGTATTGATTGATTTGGGGATTAGCTATAAACAACTGGAAATACGTTTAGAAAAGCTTTCCTTAACTCCAGCTGATATTGATGCAATTTTTGTCACACATGAGCATTTGGATCATATCATGGGTATTAAGCTTTTTTGTCAAAAGCATCAAGTGCCGGTGATTGCAAATTTTGAAACCGCCAAAGGAATCTATCATCAATTTAAGGAAAAACCTTCTTTCAAAATTTTTACTACAGGAGAACCGTTTAATTTTCTAGACCTGCAAGTGCAAACATTCAGCGTGCAGCATGATACATTGGATCCAGTTGGTTATGTTTTTGATCTTGGAGGTTATAAAGTTGGGGTTTGTTCGGATTTAGGATTTGTGACTACGATGGTGTATCATCAATTAAAAGAGGTGGATCTTTTGTATATTGAGGCAAATCATGAAGTCGATATGGTTCATAGTAGTGCAAGGCCGGATGTTTATAAGAAAAGGGTTTTAGGGAGACAAGGGCACCTTTCAAATTTACAATGTAAAAGCCTTTTAGAAAAAATTCAAAATCCTAAACTGAAAAGCATTTATTTAGCGCATTTATCAAGTGAATGTAATAGTCCTGAAAAAGCTTTGCAGGTGATGGATTCTTTGAAAGAACATATGGCAGTGAAGGTATGCCCTCAACATCAGATAGCTGAGCCCTATTATTTTGAGGATTTTGGTTTAAACTGAATTAGGAGGGGGAAGTTTTTTGATAAGGACTCTTCGGGGTTTGTTGCCTTCTGGTGCTGCAATGATTTGGTTTTCTTCAAGTTCATCGATTAAGCTGGCAGCTCTTGCATAGCCGATTTTAAGTTTTCTCTGCAGATAAGTCGTTGAAGCATTTTGTGATGTTACGACGATCATTTTGGCTTGCTCGAACAATTTGTCTTTTGTTTTATTTTGATTTTCTAATGCAAGATCAGTCAGTTGCATCGAATCAAAGGATGAAATTAAATATTCTGTTGGAGCTTTTTTGCAGATAGCTTCGATTGTTCTATGAATATCCTCATCGCTGATAAAGGCTCCTTGAGCTCGAATGATTTGGGATGTTCCAGGTGGCAAAAAGAGAAGATCTCCATTTCCAAGTAATGTTTCTGCTCCAGTCTCATCCAAGATGATTTGAGAGTTGATTCGGCTGGCTACTTTAAAGGCGATACGGCAAGGGAAGTTTGCTTTGATGATACCTGTAATCACTTCTCTTGAAGGTCTTTGTGTTGCAAGTATCAGGTGGATGCCAACGGCTCTAGCCATTTGGGCGATTCTTGCAATAGGGGTTTCTAAATCAGAGCTGGAGACCATCATTAAATCTGCAAATTCATCGACAATCGCGATAATAAAAGGCATTTTTTCAGGAATTCTAGCTTCTAAAGAAGCTTCAAATTTTTTGTCGATTCTACGTTTGTTGAATGCTGTAATATTTCTAAGACCCATTTGCTTTAGAATGTCATAACGTGTTTGCATTTCTTTAACGAGCCATTGTAATGCTGAATAGGCACCATGTGCTTCTGTAATAACAGGTGCGATCATATGGGGTAATTTAGAATATTGTGTGAGCTCGACTTTTTTAGGATCGATCATCATGAGTTTGACATGCATAGGATCACAGTTCATCAAAATGGACATGACAATGGTATTGATACAAACGGATTTTCCAGAGCCTGTCGCTCCAGCTATCAGACAGTGTGGCATTTTTGTTAGGTCTGAGATAACGGGCTCACCGCTAACGGTTTTACCAAGCATAACAGGAACATTGAATTTTTTTCCTTTGGATCTGTAATGAAAAAGCATTTCTTTTAATGAAACTTCTTGTGGATGCAATGAAGGGATTTCCACGCCGACGGCAGCTTTTCCGGGAATTGGTGCGATGATGCGGATGGATTTGGCTTGTAGATTTAAGGCAATATCATTTTCAAGGGATTTGATTTTTTGTACTTTTACTCCTATTGAAGGATGGACTTCGAAAGAGGTGATGGTAGGGCCACAGTTGATGCATCCTACTTTGGCTTCAATATTGAAGCTTGCTAGTGTATTTTCGAGTATTTTGGCTTGTTTTTGTAGTTCTTTATTAATAGAGGGATGATCAATTTTTTTGGGACTGGATAATAAAGTTGTTGAAGGGGGTTGATAGCCGGAAGTTGGGGGAATAGTGATTTCTTTTAGCTTCTTTTTGACTTTTGATGGTTTGAGAATTTTTTTTCTATTAATGGGTCTTTCATGAAAAGATTCTTCAGGAAGATCCTCTGTAATTAATGTCTCTGATTCATTTAAAGCAATGAGGGGTTCGTTTCTTTTCCATTTTGAGAAAAAGAATTGGGTTTTTCTATATAAAAAAAGAGCAATAGTAGAAAGTTTGCTTAAAAATTTTGGAAGATTATTACAGAGAAAAACAATCCCAGTTAGAAATTTTTCAAATAAATTCCAGATGCCGTAGAAAAAAGCTTTCATGCTGTTTAGGAATTGAATACCTGTCATTAGGAAAAAGGAGATAAAGCCAATTAAAGAAAAAATGATAAAAGTTCCAAGGTCTGTTAAAGCGGAATGTAGATTCACTCCATTTATGTCCCTATACATATAGTATAAGGGAACTCCTCCGATGTTATATCGTAACTTGGTATGGGGAGAAGGAGTTTCATAAAAGACAGTTTCTGTATAAATTCTTTGCTGGAAAGGACGGAGATTATTTGCATAATTTTCTGCAAAAACATTGAGTAAAATAGAGCATGAGATGGAAAAAATAATCAAATAAAAAAATCGGATGGGTAAATGTTGGATCTCATCTTTTTTTAGTTGCTTCCATCCGATGAATGCGAAGAAAGCTAAGAAAATGTAGGAAGAATAGCCGAATAAATATTGAAAGCATAAGGAAAAAAAGTAGCCGATAATGCCTAAATAATTTTGTGAGGGAGCATGATCATAGAAACTGATGAAGGAAAGGAAAAAAAGTACGCAGACAGCAAGTATTGTCAGCCCTTTGGCTTCAGGATGGTGATGTCTGTTTTTTGTTTTGTTTTTAGCCATAGTTTATATCAAATATGCAATCAGTCCTGCCAAAATGCAGTATATTGCAATAAATTTCATTTTCCCTCTTTTTGCGATGATGAAAATCCCATTAATTCCCATCATTCCTACTGCAAAAGATACTAAAAAACCAATTGTTAATGAAGTTATATCCATTTTGGCAATCGTATCTTTATTCAGCTTTAATAGCTCTAAAGCACTTCCTCCCATAATTGTGGGGATGGCGAGCATAAATGAAAAGCGAATCGCTTTTTCTTTAGGCCAACCTCGTATTTTTGCAGAAGAGATGGTTAGTCCGCTTCTGGAAAAACCTGGAATCAACGCCAGAGCTTGCATCAACCCTATAAATAACACATCCAAGCTTTTTCTTATAGGGGAGATGTAAGGTTTTTTTTCAAAAGGAATCAGAATTGCTATAAGAAGGAGGACTCCTGTAATCATTAGATGGATTCCATTGAAAGGAATGCTTTTGATGAAGGAACCAGCTAAGAAGTAGATGGGAAAAAGAGGTAAAAGGGCTAGGATATAATAAAGAAGTTCTTTGCGGTTATGAAAAAGCAAATTTTTGATGTCATGACGAAAAAAGATGATCGAAGAGCAAACGGTTCCAAGATGTAAACTTAAATAAAAAAAAGGATCAAAAGAAGTAAGAGAAAAAATTTTGGAAAATAATTCAAGATGAGCGGATGAACTGACTGGAAAAAATTCGGTGAGTCCTTGAAGAATTCCTAAAAAAATTGCATGTATTATGTGCATAATTTTTGAAAAATGGGCGATCGACGGGTCTCGAACCCGCGACCTTCGGAACCACAATCCGACGCTCTAACCAACTGAGCTACGATCGCCATATTAAAGAAGAATTATTTTAGGGAAAATTAGAATTTTCAGTCAATCTTTCAAAAGAAAAATATTTTTTATATATGAGTGAGATATGAGATGGAAGTTAGATGAAAATCTCTTTAATAAGCGGATTTTCATTTTTTTTATAAAGGATGCTTAAAGTGAGTAATGTAAGATATAAAAGAAGCATCGATTTGTGGATATTAGAAAATCGTAGATGCCATTCCAAGTGAATGGGAGGATTGTAAATGAGAAATAAGATGGCTTTGGTGAGATAGTGATTGATCCTTCCAATGAATGGAAAAGAAAAAAGGGTAGCAATAGAAATAAGACTAAGAGTCATGGGAATAATGATTAAAGAAGGGATGAATAAATTGTATAAGATGCTGATGAGGGGAAATTTGTGAAAATAATAAAGACTGATCGGAATGGTAAAAACATTGATGCAAAGAGAAATTAGAAGAGCTTCTTTCAAGAAGCGAAAGAAAAAATTGCCTTTTTTGATTTTTTGAAATATTTCTCGAATCACTGGGTATCCATAAATAAGGGCAAAAGTGCAGATAAAAGTGAATTGAAAACCAATATTTTGAATGTAATGAGGATAAAAACAAGTTTCAATAATGAGGGCAAGACCTAAAGTATTTAAGCTGTTTGTTTTTTTCATAAATAAGTTGGATATAAGATAAGTCATTGAAGTGATGTAGGCTCTTAGAATGGAAGGGGAATTTCCTAAAAAAAGATAAAAACAAGTCAGAAGTATAATGAGAAATATTTGAGAGAAAATGGGGAAGGGGAGTTTTTTAAAAAGAGTGGAAAGAGCTAAAAGGATGATACTGAAATGAAAACCCGAGATGGCGATAATGTGTTGGAGTCCTAGCCTATGGAAATAATATTTAAGTAGATTATTATCAATTTCTCCTGTAATGAGTCCGATATTCAAATCCGCTTCTTCGGAATTTCCCATTTGTTTGTAGAATTTTTTTCTTACCCATTCCTTGCTTTTGAAGCGTATTTGGGCAAGATTGAAAATTTGAGGGATTTCTTCGAAATACTTTTTTTTATCTAATTTAATTTTTATAAAATCATTTTTTTTTGAAGCGGATCCATAAAATTTGATTTTGCTAGTTTTTGGATAGCGATATTTTGAAAAGTAAAAAGAATAGGGATAGCTAAGTTTTTCTTCTAGGATATTGAGAGACAGAATTTTTCCCTGGCAGAGCAGTTGGTTTTTGGCAAAAAAACTTGTGGATCTTGAGATTTTATTGATTTGAAAAATACCTTCAATATTCTTTCCTTCGACAAGAGGAGTTTGATTTATATGTAAATGTGCAGATACAAAACCTATTAAAAAAAAGAGAGTCAAGAATAAGGATTTTTTATAACAAAGAATCGCGATCAACAAAAATAAGAGAATAAAGATGAATGCAAAATGTATTTTTGAGGCGATTCCCAAAACTGTTGTAATGCCTAAAATAAATAGAGGGGATATTTCGAATATCGAATGTAAAAATTGCTTCTTAAGTAGATTTGAGAAAGAATTTAAGATTTTCATGGTTTTTGAAATAAGATATAAAATTTTTATCCTATTTCTCCAGAGATTTTTAAAGGTTTATGAAAATTCTTAAATGTTAAAGAATAGAATTTTAGAGAACAAAAGATAGTTTTATGGGTGGTTATTCAAAAGAGAGTTTAGAAACTTTAAGAAATCGTATTGATCTTGTCGAAGTTTTGTCATCTCATATTCAGTTGCAACGCTCGGGATCTTCCTATAAGGCTATTTGTCCTTTTCATGATGAAAAGACTCCTTCCTTTGTCGTTCAAAAAGGAGATACTCATTATCATTGCTTCGGTTGTCAAGCCCATGGAGATGCGATTCAGTTTTTAATGACTTATATGAAGCTTGGATTTGTTGATGCAGTAGAAATGCTCGCGGAGAAATTCGGTGTTGTCATGGAAAGAACCGAATCTAAGGAGGTACCGAAA
Source organism: Chlamydiales bacterium (assembly GCA_035447625.1). Taxonomy (GTDB): domain Bacteria; phylum Chlamydiota; class Chlamydiia; order Chlamydiales; family SM23-39; genus DAOTHK01. The sequence goes on along the minus strand of DAOTHK010000009.1, from coordinate 14,819 downwards.
GGTCCTTCGAAATCTCTTTTAAAAGAAATTATGGATAAAACCATGAGGTTTTATCATTTTTTGCTATTACATACTGAAGAAGGCCATAAGGCTTTGCAGTATTTGTATGAAAGAGGGATTGATCTAGATTTTATTGAAACTTTTCAAATAGGTTTTTCTTTGAAAAATCCTACTATATTACAGAAGTTTTTTTACGAACAAAAAATATCTAAAGCGCTTTTAATCGAAACCGGCCTTGTAAGAAATGGCCCCGATGGAAAAGGAAGAGATTTTTTCACAGAAAGGGTTATGATACCGATTAAAGATCCAATGGGGGCCGTTATTGGTTTTACTGCTAGAAAAATCGATGACTCCGTTTTTGGAGGAAAGTATATCAACTCTCCTGAAACTCCGCTTTTTAAAAAATCCAAAGTCCTTTTCGGATTGAATGAATCAAGAAGAGCGATTGCGAAAGAAAAAAAAGCCGTGGTTGTGGAAGGGCAGATCGATGCTCTTAGATTGATTTATGGAGGTTATCCTTATGTGGTAGCTCCGCAAGGTACAGCTTTTTGTGAAGAGCATGTTCAAGAGCTTAAAAAATTGGGCGTAGAAAAAATATATTTAGCCTTTGATTCGGATAAAGCCGGGGTTTTAGCCGCTTGTAAGGCGGGAGATCTTTTTCAAAAGGAAGCGATTGAAGTTTTGATTGTGAATCTTCCAGCTGGTATGGATCCAGATTCTTATTTTCAGCAATATGGGTTGGAAAAATGGCTTGAGCTTATCGAAAATGCTGAAGAATATCTTTCTTTTTTAGTTCGGTATAAATCGTCAAAACATAACATGAACTCTCCAGCAGGTAAAAATGAACTTGTTCGCTCTGTCGCAGATCAAATAAAAAAATGGAACCATCCTTTAATGGTGCATGAAAGTTTGAAAAAACTTTCTGATTTAACGAATGCTCCTTTGGAGTTGATTGGTTCACCAGTAAATGTTATTCGAAAAAGTATTGATTCGGCCACTTTATCTCCTTCTAGAATTGATCCAGAATTAGTTCTTGAGGCGGATGTTTTAAGATGGATTTTTCTTCTCGCAGGTAAAAAACCTAAGATTGTGGATATTTTGAAAGAAAATGTAAAACTTGAATATTTTACTGTTTCTCGTTGTCGTAAGCTGTTTCAAAAATTAATGGTTATTTTTGAAACGAAGAAAAAGTTTGATGTCGTTTCATTAATTTTAGAATTTAATGATGTTGATGATCAAAATTTTATTGATCGAATGCTTAAGAAAAAAATGAATATAGACGTAGAGGAAAAAGGGCTTATTGAAGCTTTGCAAAAATTACTTGATCGTCACTGGATGCGACAAAAAGAATCGGTACAGCTTAAAATTCAGATGTCAGGAAAAAATATTGAAGATTCATTAAAGCTCGCCAAAGATTTTGACGAGCTCAATAAAAATAGACCGATTGTAAAAGTTTGATTATCTTAGATTTTCGCTGAGATATTCGATCAGATCTTTTACAGGGATACGTGTTTGTTTCATGGAATCTCTTTCACGAATTGTGACAGTATCATCTTCCAAAGTGTCGAAATCGATAGTGATACAGAATGGAGTTCCAAGTTCATCTTGTCTGCGGTATCTTTTTCCAATAGCTCCTGATTCATCATAGTTGACATTCCAAATCAGTTTTAGCTTTTCGTAAAGCTCTTTTGCTTTAGAAGATAAAGGCTCTTTTTTCATCAGAGGGAAAATAGCAACCTTGATCGGAGCGATGGCGGGTTTTAAATGCAGTACGACGCGGGTTTCTCCATTTTCAAGTGTTTCTTCTTCATAGGCATTGCAAAGAAGAGCTAGGATTGTTCTGTCTACACCAAATGTTGGTTCGATAACGTGTGGAATATAGCGTTTTTTGCTTTCATTATCGATATATTCCTGTTTGACTTTGGAGAATTTTTGATGTTGGCTTAGATCAAAATCGGTACGATAGGCAAGACCATATAATTCACTGATGCCGAATGGGAATTTATACATGATGTCGACAGTTCTTTTAGAATAATGGGAAAGCTTTTCTTGCGGATGCTCATACTCAGATAAGTTATCTGAAGAAAGGCCGATTAAATCGCACCATTTTTGCATTTCAGAGAGCCAGTTTTCAAAAGTCTTTTTCCAAGTTTCTTCTTCGATGAAATATTCAATTTCCATTTGTTCAAATTCAATAGTCCTAAAAGTGAAATTTCCAGGAGTAATTTCATTACGGAAAGCTTTTCCAATTTGTCCGACTCCAAAAGGTATTTTTACACGCATTGTATCGACGATGTTTTTATATTCAATAAAAATGGCTTGAGCGGTTTCAGGTCTTAGAAAAGCAATATCTGCATCTCCATTGCCGCTGGTCTTACTCATTTGAGTTTGGAACATTAAATTGAAATATCTTGCATCGGTATAATTATTTTTTTTGCATTTCGGGCAGGGAATTTCATTTTCGCTTATGATTTTATTCAATTCTTCAACACTGAGTCCCTCGACATCCATGTGCAAAGCATCTTCGATTAAATGATCGACACGGAAACGGCTTTTGCATTCTTTGCAATCAATCATGGCGTCATTAAATCCGTCGACATGTCCTGATGCTCTCCAAACATCTGGATGAGTAAGGATAGGTCCATCGATTCCTAGCATGTCGCTTCTTTCATGGATGAAATGCTTCCACCATAAATCTTTAATATTTTTTTTCATTTCTGCGCCATTGGGTCCATAGGAATAGGTATTGGCAAATCCTCCATAAATTTCTGAACCTGGGAAAATGAATCCTCTTCTTTTGCATAGAGCTACAATGGGTTTTAAAGAATCTAGATGGTTTTTAGACATGTTAAACCTTTTTTTTAAAACAATTTTACTAAAGTCGAACCATTTTGTACAATGAGTATTGACCGTAAAAGAAAGATCAATTTTACTATAGAAAAAAGTGATGCATATGAATGAAGTCTCTTCTCCCTTGTTTTCTGTTGTGGTTATAGCTTCGCGCTTTTATCACCTTATTCCTGCGACAATTGATTCAATTAAGCGTCAGACGAATCAAAATTTTGAAATTATTTTGATTGAGACAGGGATTACAAAGCATGATATGCAGATTATCAAAGAATATATTCCTAAAATTGGTCATTTCGGGTCACTTAGCGATGTTTCTGTAACGGAGATGATTAACGAAGGTCTGCAATGCGCCAGAGGTAGGTATGTGCATTTCTTAGAGCCGGGCGATATTTATTTATCGAAACATTCTATGGAAATATTATCTACTCATATCAAAAAATCTAATTTTCCTCAGCTCATCTGGTGTTCTTATTTAGATCGAATGAATCGAAAATTGCCGGAAGTGGTTAAAACTAACTTTTCTAAAGAGTCTTTGATGACAGGAAGAGTTCCTCCTTATTTCCTTTCTTCTTGGTATGATCGACAACTTCTTTTATCGATGCATGGTGTTCAAACTAAATATCAATATCGTTTTGGTTATGATTTGATGTGTCAGCTATTTGTTGAGAAAAAGCCGAGTTTTCTCTTTATTAATCAAGTGCTTACCGATTATTACTTAAAGCCTAATAAGGCACAGGATAATTATGTTATCTTTAAAGAAACTCTGATGGTTATCCGAAAATATTTTGGCTTTTTTCAAATGCTCAAAGAATTATTTTTCTTAAATAAAATATATGTTTTAAAATCCTTGCTATATGGTCTTAAAAAATCTTTGATAAAATCTTGAAATAGAACAGTCTCTTATTTGCTCTAAAAGAAAAATCCATGATAAAATATCTTCAAAGATTATGGATGCATCGTGAATATATATTTGTATAGTTTGGAAGAACTTTCTTCTTGGATGGAAAAAAATGGCTGCAAAAAATTTCATGCGAAACAAGTTTTTGAATGGCTTTATGAAAAAAAGGCTTCTTCATTTGAGCAGATGTCAAATTTATCCAAGGAGTTAAGGAGCAGATTATCTGCTTTCTTTACTTTCCCTCAGCTAAAGCTTGTTAAGCAAGATGTTTCTTCGGATAACCAAACAGAGAAATATCTGTTTGAAATGGAAGATCGTAGTTTGATTGAAACTGTATTGATTAAATCAAAGGATAGAAGAACTGTCTGCGTTTCAACGCAAGTAGGATGCCCTATGGGATGCGTTTTCTGTGCTTCTGGTATGATGCAATATAAACGTAATTTGATTTTTTATGAGATTTATCAGCAAATACAAAAAATTGATGAAAAGTTGAGCTCTTCAAATGAAAAAGTGACCCATGTTGTTTTCATGGGGATGGGAGAGCCTCTTCTGAATTTTGAAAATGTTGTAAAATCCATTCATCTTTTAACGGAAAAAATGCAAATTTCCTCAAGAAGGATTACGGTATCCACAGTTGGATTGATTCCTCAAATTGAAAAACTTGCTAAGGAAAATACTAAGATTAATTTGGCGCTTTCCTTGCATGCTCCAAATCAGGAGATTCGGGAAAAGATCATTCCTTCGGCAAAAAGTCAGCCCTTTGACAAGCTTATCGAAGCTTTGAAAAATTATTTCCATCTGACTAAAAGAGATGTCACAATTGAATATACTTTAATCAGCGGGATCAATGATTCCGAATCGGATGCTTATGAACTGGCAAGAAAAATTCCAAGAAAGCATTTTTCTATTAATTTAATTCCTTTAAATCCCACAAAAAACTCCGAGTATCAGAAACCTACTTATAGATCCGTTCAAAGATTTGCAAAAATTTTGATGAATTTGGGTCATAATGTTTATCAAAGATATACAAAAGGTGATGATATTGCAGCTGCATGCGGACAGCTTGCAGGCGAATCTAATTAAAATTATTTTGAAAAAAAATGGCCGTATTTTAACGAATACGGCCATGTTTCGGTCAAATACGGCCACTTTTTAATGAATACGGCCAAAAAATCTTGAAAAATGGCCGTATTTTAATAAAATGGCCGTATAAGCAGAAAAGGTAGTTGAGATGAGTTTGCGTGATAATAAGATGGTTGTATTAAGAATTTTAGGATTAGCGAATGAACCTATGTCCATAAATGATTTATTACTAAAAATGGGAGAAGGTTTTAAGGAAAGATCGGTTAGAAGATGGTTGAATTTACTGGTTGCTGAAGGAGTAATAAAAAAAGTCGGCTAAAAAAGAGCTACTAAATATATTGCAATAGGTAGATTAGAAAATTCTCAAAGTGAAATCAGTAGTTGTTTTAGCTCAAAAAGATTGAAAGCAATTAAAATGATTAAAAAACCAATATTTGAACGAATGCCAATTGCTTATGTAAATAGTTGGATTGATAGTTATGAACCTAATGTTACATATTACTTGAGCAATGATTTGCGAAAAGAATTGTATAAATTGGGGGAAAGAGCCGGCAATCATGATCCCGCAGGAACTTATGCCCATAAAATTTATAATCGATTGATGATTGATTTATCATATAACTCATCTAGATTGGAAGGAAATACATATTCTTTATTAGATACTGAATGTTTGCTTCTTCATAGTGAAACTGCGGAAGGAAAGCTAGATGAAGAAAAGGCGATGATTTTAAATCATAAAGAAGCAATACGTTTTCTTGTCGAAAATTCTGGAAAGATTGAAATTACACCTACGGTTATTTATACATTGCATTACCTTTTATCTGATGGTCTTGTTAATTCGGTAGAGGCTGGAAAAGTGCGTAGGCATGGTGTACGTATCAGTGGCTCTATATATACTCCTTTTGAGGATCCTAAGCAACTTCAAAGGATGTTGGAAGAAATCACTTTTAAAGCTTCGTTGATCAAGGATCCTTATGAGCAGAGCTTCTTTTTGTTAGTTCATATTAGTTATTTGCAAGCTTTTATCGATGTAAATAAACGCACAGCTCGTTTAGCGGCAAATATTCCACTGATAAAAAACAATTTGGTTCCTTTGGCTTTTAATGATGTTCAGGTGGAAGATTATATGTCTTCAATGATAGCTGTGTATGAATTGCAAGATATTAGACCTATGGTTGATTTATATGTTTATTCTTACATGCGGACATGTGCTGCATATGATTCGACTATTCAATCTATTGGATTCGATGAAGTTCGTATTCGATACCGCCAGGAAAGAAGAGAGTTGGTTCGTTTAGTTCTTCTAGGAGAAGTAGCAAAAGCATATTTACGGGGTTTTGTGGAGAATAAGGCTGAAGTCATGATTCCTTCTTTGGATAGGAAATCATTTGTTGAAGATGTTTTGGAAGATTTAAGTCAAATTGATTCAAGTCGTATTTTTGGACTTGGAGTAACATTGGATCAATTGAATAGATGGCTTGAATTGAATAAGGAATAAAAGAATTATATCAAAGTCTGTTTTCAAGAAGAGCTTTTGCAAGAAGTAAAATAGCGGCATTGTAATAAGGCGATGAATCGCCTGTAGCATCGCTTTTTTTCGGAGTATTTTTTGAAATATCATAACTTGAAACAGCAGAAAGCAGCTTTTCAAAAAGATCTTTTTGTTTTGTGAAATAGGCAAAGACTAAAATTGGGGCGTTCAGAGCTGGCATAGGGGAGTTGAATTCTTTTATGCAACTGCCTGTATAAGCATTGATTCCTTCTTCAGGGAAGGTATACATTCCCTGGCATTTGATTAATTTTGATTCGATTAGCTTGTTTTGATTGATTTTTTGAAGAATTAAATCTGCATCGATTTTTAGATTTTTGGATGCAGGCACCCATAAAAGAAAGCGCATAGCATCAAAGCTCATCATATGATCCCAATTACTTTCTGATTTTTCACAAAAATTGATTTTGTTGGGGATAAGGGATGTTTTTTCTGTGTTTTGATAGCAAATCAATCTTTTAAGAAGAGTTTGATAAACTTTTTCAAAATCTACCTGTTTGAAGGATGTTCCATCTTGAATGGTGAGCTTAATATTATTTTGATCAATAGATGATGAAATATCTTGAGTTGAATTTTTGGTATTGCATTTCCATTTCTGTTTGTCATTTTTTATTTCGCAAATAAGATAGCTTTTAATCGGATAGGTGCAGGAGTAGGCTTTGATTTTGATAGGTTTTTCTATCTTTGTCGATAACGGGGTTCTCCAGCTGGTATAGGGCATAATGATGATGGGAGTTTCTAAATCGCATGAAAAGACTCCTTGGAGAGTATCAATTTTAATGGGATTGATGGAATTATTCTGTATGGTAAGAGAAATATTTTTATCAGAGATATCAGCCGTTTTTTTGTAATCCGTCCATTTAACACTGTTTAATGCATAGAGAGCTTGAGGGGTAATATATCCAGGAAATAAAATATCATTTCCTTCTTTTTCCCATTGATTTCCTGGAAGTAAAAAATTTGTTTTCAAATCAACATCAAATAATGAAATTTCCAAGTAGAGATTTTTGAGGATTTCTTTATAACTTAATTTTCCTTGAGCTGTGATAAAAAAACAGTCTTTCCACTGTTTTTTACAAACTTTTTTAGATGCTAATGATAGTGCCCATGCTATTTGGATATCCGCATCGGAGGCGGATCCGGATGAATAGATACTCGGTTCATGCAAAGAGCTTTGATAAAAGTAGGGTCTTTTTGTTTCATCGACAATCCAAGGCATCAGATAATAACAATGATGATTACAAAGAGGGCCTGAAGTATTTTGGCAACCATATTCATTGGCAACAGAAATATAGTATTTTAAGAATTGGTTGAATAGCTTCTGATCATTATTGGCAACTGCAAGCAAAAGTCCATAGGCCATACCTTCAGAAGTTGTAGGTCTAATGCCTAAAGAATCGGTAGAGAGGCTTTTGGAACCAATAAATAGAACTCTTGCTTCATCATTTTCATAGATAACAAATCCGTTTTCGGGATCTTTCCACATTTCATATGTCGAGATAAAATCTATTTTTTCTCCAAAGAGAAAAAACGAAAAGAGTAAATAAATATAAAAGAGCTTTTTCATTGTGTTTGTAGTAGTTTCTCAAGTTCATTGACAAGGCGAGAATGGCGATCTTCATCGTCTGCAAGCGAGGAAAAAGCTTCTTTGAGCTTGGGGTCTTTGACTTTGCTTTCTAAGTCTATGTAATTTCTTTTCATTTTCTGTTCTATTTCATCCATTTCTTTTAATATGTTGAGAGCATCTTCTTTAGATATCATCTTGATTTTTCTCCTTAACTTTTTGGATTAGTTCAATGCAGATATTTTTATGTTTTTGATTCTCTGTATTGAGATAAGCTATTTTTGTCTGAATTTGTTCGATAATTTTGGGATCTATATCTAAACGTGTGCTGAAAGCTTCAAAATGCTTTGAGTAAATTGAAATCGCGGCCTCTTCAGTACGCAAAGCTTCATTTAAGGCATCGAGTAGTTCTTGTTTTTTCATAAAATTTTCCTCAGTTATCTTTTATATAAATTGTTATTCTTCTTTTTGCAAGGTGCTATCGGTCTTTTTCTGATCATCATTTGGGGGAAAGTTTGGTGTTTTATAGGAAAGTTTGGGGTCGATAAAGTAAAATAAAATTAAAATGATGAGAGCATAGTATAAACACCAAAAAGCATTAGCAATATAAGATCCTACTGTTCTTTGTTCAAAATAGATGCGAGAGATTCCCCAGACAAGACCCCAAATGGCAACACCGCTGAAAAGAATTTGTGGCCAAAGCATTTTGAAAGAGAAGTTTTTGTTAATGTTTTTCCCTTTAGGTGTTGTGATAAATTTCCCTTTTTTTCCTAAAAAAGCATTGAAGGTGGCTTTAATATAAACCGGAAAAGAAGCCATCATAAGCCATTGAGCTAGAAACAGCCCTTTGGCAGGGTAGTTTCTTTTTTTGAGTGTCCAAATAAATGTTCCTAAAATAATGGCAAAGTAAGGGATGAAGATTAAGGCATAGATATAGACACTGGCAAAATATCCTGGAATTTTGAAGGTAAGATAGATAACTGGAAGAAGCAGAAAGACTATAAAGACAAAGCCAATCAGATAGTGGGAAGTAGAAAGAGCGTATTCCCACCATTTGGCAGGGGAAAGAGCTTTTGGATTTTTAAAGAATTTTCTGATCAAAGTAAGAAAAAGTCCAAGATTTCCAAGAGCCCATCTATATTGTTGATTGAAATATGATTCTAAAGTTTCCGGACCATCTCCGAACGCAGAAACCTTATTATCATATGCTGTTTTCCATCCTTTTTCATGAAGATTGACAGAGGTGGCTGCATCTTCTGTCACAGAATCTTCTTCAAAGCCTTTTATGTCATTTAAAGCCTCTGTTTTGAATAGAACGTTGGTTCCGCAGCAGAACATGGATTCTTTAGCACCTTTTCCTTCGCAAATATATTCGAAGAAGATGATTTGCTGCATGCTTGCGGTATATGCAACTTTGTTATTCAAAAAATTGGTGTAATACTGAGGGGTTTGGATAAAAGCAATTTGAGGATCTGCTTCCATTTTTACTACTAATTCATCTAAAAAATCAGGCATAGGATTTTGATCGGCATCGAAAATGGCAATATATTTTGTTTGTAAAGAAGAACCTTTTTCATCATAGCGTTCAAATTCCATCTCAGGAGGAGATTCTCCGCGCATATGAGCTAAATAATCGTTGATGATTCCAGCTTTGGCACCTCTCCATTTTCTTCTGAAGAGGTTGATTTTGTCACGTATACAGATTGTTTGAAGATTCTTTTTGTATTCTTCAGCTTCATTACTATTTTCGAATAGATCATAGCGAGTATCATCTAAAAGAACGATTTGCTTATTGGGATAATTCATATTGTAACATGCAAGTATTGTAGTCTCGATGACTTCAATCGGTTCTTTATATGAGGGGATTAGAATAGTGACAGCAGGGGGATTTTCCAGTACTGATTTTCGTACTTCTTCTGGAATCTGAACATTTTTAATTTTTGAAACTGAAAATAGTTCCATTAAATAACCGATACCTTGAATGACAACAAAAATTTCACAGAAAAGAAGGATTAATCCGAGAATCATTTCTTTTATCGGATGGTCTCCACCAAAATACAGGATCGTTCGTAAAATAAGATAAATAAGCGCTGCAAAAATGCCACAAATGATAAGAATCTTGAAAGAGGAAGATTGTATTTTTCTTTTATCCATTAGAACCAATACCTCAGATGAATGTTTACTTCTCTTGCATCCCATTTTTTTGAATTATATAAATTGCCTTCTATGTAAAAAAGCCAGTGATTATTCCATTGATAATACCATTTTCCAGTAAATGAATATCCTTTGTTTTCTTCTGAATCATTGCTGGCGGATGCTCCAATCTGATAGTAGTGTTTATTTGATCCGCAGAAATGATCTTTTTGTAAATAGTGTGTCCATATTAAGTTGAATCGATATGCTTGATATGCTTGCGGAGACCAATAGGGATGAATGATGTTTTCCAAAGTATTTCCATTTAGAACGTAACGATCGATTTTTTTTGTATGTCTATATTCTCCGGCAAAAGTTGCCTGTAAAATTTTTGGATAGGTGGAAAGAAACAAATTCATGTCGGCTCCAGCTGTATACAAAGTGTTGCTATCGCTGTAATGGCCTAAGCGAGCCTTCAAATCCAAATGTATTTTTTGATCGATTTTGGAATGAGAGGCTAGATAAAGAGAGTTGAGTGTAATTCCTTGTTTTAATGCATAGTAATTGTCCATCCAGGGCTCTCTTTCAAGGCCAATTGTCATTTTCGCAAAATCTTCAATATGGAATGTTGTTTCAATATTTGCAAAAACTTTGGCTGGAAATTTGTTGTAAGATATTTTGGGTTCAAAAGAGGCTTGGACTTGCCAGTAAGGGGAGAGCCTTCCAAAATAAGCAAGTTTGAGGCTGTTTCCGGGAATCGTCTCTTCTTTATTTACACGATTGGGAATAATGTATTGGCCAGAAAAAATTGGCTTTTCAAGCCATTCTTTAATAGTGGCAGAAATCTCATGCTTATAGTTGATGGGATGAAAATATTGAAGGCTGTAGATCTGTCTGATGATCCGATCCAGTTCTCCATATCCTTTTTCCTCCCAAAAATGATATTTTCCTTCTAAAGAACGATGTTTAAAATATTGAAGTTTGTTTAAAGCTTTTTGAGCTAAACTATGATCGGGAAATTCATTCAATATCTTGTTATATTGATCTTCAGTTTTTTGATATTGTGCTAGATAGCAATAACATTGAGACAGATCGAAAAGAGCTTCTTGGCTGTAGGGAATATCTTTAAGAAGTTTTTTGTTGGCATTCATAGCAGTTAAATAATGCTCTTTCCAGTAGGCTTTTTTTGCTATAAGTTCTTTTTCGGCATAGTTTTTATAGTACAAAGCTGGAGCATATCTTAAATAAATCAGTCTTATCTTTTGTGAATTTTCAAAAGATATTTCATAGGAAGGATCTTTAAGCAAACAGTGGATTTGTTTAAAAGAGCTGTTTTTTAAAAGTGTTTGAAGTTCAGTAGATGAGATAGCTTTTGAAATAGCTTTGTCAAAATCATTTTTGAGGCAGGAGTTGATTAGAGATTTGTAATAGTTTTCGGCTTGTAAGTATGATTTATTCCAGCCGGAAACCCTTGCAGCTTGTATGATTAAATTTGGGTTGCAAGGATTCAAAGCAATCAACTGATTATAAATATTCAAAGATAGATCATATTGATGATTATAGCTGTAGTTTTCAGCAAGTTTTAAAAGAAGAGTATAATTATTGGGATAAATCTTAAGTGCTTTTTTTAGAATAACATTTGCAGCAGAAAAATTTTGTCTAGAGCTGTAATAATTTACGTAAGAGGTCATGATCAAATAATTGTCAGGATCTTTTTCATAAAGGCTTTGTAATAGCTTTTTCGAAAGATCATGTTTTTTGTATTTGATGCATAAGTTTGCAAACCTTAGTTGATTATATTCAGAAAGAGAAAGAGCTTGTTCCAAGATTTTTTGATGATCGATACCAAGAGAGATTAAATAAAAATATTGCGCTGCGGCATCGAGAGGATTTATTTCATATGCTTTTGAAAAATACTCTTTTGCTTCGTCTTTTTGATTGAGCTTATTGTGAATGAGGCCGATTTGGATATAAGCTTCTTCGGTTTCTCCTTGAATAGTAGCTATTTTTTGATAGATCTTAAGAGCTTTTTCGAAGTTTTTTTGTTTGCTAAAGATTTTTGCTAAAAGTGAAAGGCCTTGAAGGTTGTCCGGTTCTTCTTCTAAAGATTTTTGAATCCAGTCTAATGCTTGAGGATATTGAGCTTCTTCATAGAAGATTTCTGCAAGTTCTCGAAGAGCTTGCGGGGGCGCTTGTGAAGAAAGTGCTAAAACTTTTTCGATTTCGTTTTTGGCACATTCAAATAGCTTCATATTACGATATAAGGAACTTAGGGAATAGTAAGCGGAAAAAACATCAGGATGTTTTTCTATAAATTCCTTGTAAAGTTTTTCGCTTTTAGTGAAATCTCCCCAATTTCTTGCGCTATTTGCATATTGCAAGGAGTAGTAGGGATTTTCAGGAAATATTTTAAAAATGGACTTGTAGGCATCGATTGCGATTTGTGGTTTTCCTAATATTGCACTTAAGTTGGCTTTTTCCAGTAACAATCTAGGACTGCTTGGGCTTGTTATGAGAGCTTGATTGATATAGTTAGAAGCTTTTTGCGGATCAAAATCTCTCAAGGCAATTTTAGAAAGTTCGAGATAAATATCGGGATCATTTGGAAATTTTTCTAAAAGCTCTTTTAAAAGGCAGCAGGCCCTTTGATCATTTTTTCCATAGCTAAGAGCTAAAGCATAGCTTCTTTTATAGTCTTGGTTAGAAGGATCTTTTTCATAAGCTTTTTCAAGTGCTGCAATTGCTTCATTTAATTTTCCTATTCTGACGTAAAGATTGCCTAGTTTTTCATAATTATTAGCTTTGGGATTCAAGCTTACAAGCTTTTTATATAATTCGATTGCTTCAAGAATTTTTCCATCTTTTTCAAAATTAATGGCAAATTGTTTGATAAGGGCAGGATCTTCTGTTAGTAAAATAAATGAAGAATGTGAGGTTTTGGGCATTTTGAGATCATCGATTGCAAGTGTTTCAATCAAAGGATCAAAATCATAAGATCGATTGATAAGTAACTCTAAGATTTTTTTGGTCTTTTGATTCGAGCATTGAAATTGTTTTGCAACAATTGATGAAGGGTTCTTTTTTAAACTGTTTTCGAGAAGAATTTGTGCTTTTTGATAATCTTTTAACTGAATATATAAAATAGCAACTTTACGCATTATTTGTGGATCGTTTGGATGATTTGTTAAAAGAATATCGAATTGCTTCATGCTTAAAGGATATTCCTTTAGATAATAATAAATTTCAGCAAGTTGCAGGCGTGCTAAATTATTTTGAGGATTGATGTCTAGGATATATTCATAGATTTCAAGGCTTTTAGGATAGTCATGAGCTAAAAAGGCTAATTGTCCATAGGCAAGAAGACTGTTTCCATTGAAGTCTTTGATGGAGATATCTTTGATAAGGTCATATGCCTTTTGGTAGATATGTTGTTTTAAATAGAGGTTTGCAAGTAATAGGTTGTACTTATTTGAAGCACTATTTTGTTTTGCAAGAAGATAATAATGTATGGCATTTGGGATATCATTTTTATAAAAGAAAGATCTGCCTATTTTTTCATATATTTGTTCGATAGGAGGTAATCCATGAGAAGGGGTAGATTTTTCTTGGTAAAAATCTAAAAGCGTTAAATCCATTCGAATGGAAAGAAGATATTCATCTTGTAGCAAGTATAAATCGGCTAAGGAAAAATATGCCGGGGTGAAATTTGGATGAGATTTGATTAATTCTTTTAAAATCTGGATAGCTTTGTCGGTATTTCCAAGGTAAGAAATGAAAGAAGAAATATTTAATAGATCCTTAGGTGTTTTCAGATTATTTTCGGATAAGGTTTTTGGAGCTTTTCCAAAAGCTATCGAACTTTTGGCAAGATTTTCGAAAACAAGGATGGGGTCAATACCTTTTTCAATAGCTTTTACATAATAATCCAGAGCTATTTCATAGTTATTTTGTTTGAAATGATTTTCAGCTAAACGATAGTATACCCAGTTTTGGTTGAAGAATAGATATCCTCCAAAGCTGAGACACGAAACAAAAATTATATAGCCAATTAAGTAAAGTTTCTTCATATTTTTTTTATATATATAATATATATAAAAATAAATTTATTTTTTATGGCTGTGATTAAGGGGTTAAAATGTTGGATCTAATAGAGAAAGAAAAAGATCTTCAGAAAAGATTTTCAAAAATCAGTGCTTTAAAAGAGTCTTATGATTTGATTCAGTTATTTGATTTGGAAGAGCGTATTTCTTTATTTTCTTTATTTTGCTTAAATCCATCTGTTCAAAAAAAAATTCCTTTAGAGAAAGAAATATATTTAAAAATAGCTGAGCAGCTGATTCCTGTTGAAAAAATGCTTTCTTCAATCGGAGGCATTGTTGGTTATTTTGAAAAAACGTGTCAGCTGATCGATAAAAATAATCAATCTATAAAAGAACTTTCCGAAATACAAATCCCTGAAATTCTGGATTTAACGCAGGAAAAAAATTACTCTGAAAAAATGAATCTTTTTATAGAAAGATTAGATGAATTTGTTTTCATTTTTCCAATTGGAGGAGCCGGAGATCGTTTGAATTTATTGGATCCAAAGACTCAAAAGCCTTTGCCGACAGCGATGCTTCCTTTTAGAGGGATTAGTTTATTGGAGGGGATGATCGATGATTTGAAGGCTTTCGAATATCTGTATTTCAAAACTTATAATAAACAAATTCTTTAAAATAACCATACCCCCAATGCGTAGGCTC
>DAOTHK010000008.1:0-22943 GCA_035447625.1 Chlamydiales bacterium | reverse complement strand
ATACCTGCAATGCCGCATTCAAAAAACAATCTGTCCCTTCATTTATAAATGAATGAGGTCGGAAAAAACAAGGCTGCATAAAACACTTATGTTCTTCTTGTCTCGCTAAAAAAATTACGGCTGCAACCGAAGCTACAACTACCATAATTCCCAAAGTCGGATTAAAAGTAAAAGAAGCACCAGAAACAACAATACTGGATATTGAAATAGTTGATACAGACATATTTTTTTCAACTTTGCTTAATTAATCGGCAAAAAAATAAAGCATTGAAAAGTATAAAATCAAGAAAGAGAGAAATCCCTCTATGCAGGGATTTTTCTCAAATGATATACAGATGCTTGTTGAGCCACCTGCAAAGCTTCATCTGATGAGATTTGAGTGACTTGAGCATCATTGCAACAATACCAAAGACCATTGAGCTTGATGTAAGCTGTATAATGACCTGCTGTAGCGCCTCCCTCATGTACAATAAATGACTCGATTCGATAATGCTGGTCTTCTTCTTGGCTGAAATAAGATCCTTTTAATAAATAAGAAGGTTCTATTTTCATATCAGAGGGATCTTTTAAATAACGTTGATATCTTCTTGAATATCGAATGCGATTGACGTTGATAATCAAATCCCCTGGCGCTGTGGTAAGCTGGACTTCTTCTCGAGAAACTTCTTGGTCTCTTTTTTGATAAGGTTCCACTCTCTTTTTAAAAGCTTTTTTCAAAGAAAGGCTTAAACTTTGTTTAATGGATGTATTTATAAGAGGAGTTATAGGCAATTGTTCACATGTCTCATCGACAATTTCCCCTCTTCTTGTTTTTTCTTTTTTGATCATTATTTCATGAGTTTTGACTAAATTTAAAAACACTCCAAGAGCTTCTGCAGCAGTTTCTGGACCTGTAAGACTCATCCCAATTTTTTTATTTAAAAATACTCTAAGCTTTCTTAGTTCTGATTTAGAAAGGCCATAACCTCTCAAAACTTTTGAAAGGATCGCAACTTCTAAATCAAGAGAGCATGAAAGTTTACTAACATATTGATAATTATCCTTATAAAGATTTCGAAACACTTGCAAAGTAGCATTTAAGAAACAGTCTGTCCCTTCATTTATGAAAGAATGAGGCTTAATAAAACAAGGCTGATTAAAAATCTTATTTTCTTCTTGAATCGCTAAAAAAACTACTGTCGCAACCGAAGCGACTACTACAGCTATTCCTAAAGTAGGATTGAAGATTAATGCAGCACCCGAAACAGCTGCACTGGATATCGAAACAGTTGATACAGACATATTTCCTCCATAAACTTTAAAAGTTTTTTAAGGTATCAAAAAGATTCGATTAAATCTAGTATTTTTGATTTAAAGTTTGGACAACATATTTAATAATCTGTTTTTTCAAATATGCGATTAAAAAAGTACGTAACAAATAGAAATCATTGAATTTTTTAAATTTTGATAATAAAGAGACTAGATACAATACGCCATTACTGATCAAGCTTTGGATTTTTAAATCCAACTCTTTCTCTTCATCAGCATCCTGATTAAAACCTTTATTGTTTTCTTGATCAAAAACAGGATCCGCCGGCATGGATATTTTAAAAAGACTACTTTCCATAATTAGTTCCTTATTACAATAAGTATTATAACATAAATTTAAATTTAAAACAAACAAGACACTTATAATCAAAAAACTAAAAACATTACTATAACAAAGTAAAAACCAAGGACTTAAGAAAAAAGAACTCCTCATGAAGTTCTTTTTTCTTATTGATTAAAAGATTTAGCGAGATATCGTAAAAGGCAAAGAACCCACCACGTCCTCTTTACCAAAATATTGGATAGGACCTGGATACCGATAATAATCATTTAAAATCCATTGTATGGATTCTTTTTTCCATTCCTTGAAGATTGGACTATTCAAATCCACGAGTGCTTTTTGAATTACAGGTTTTTGCTTGCCATGTCTTGTCTCCATATTCATCAACATTGTGATGGGGATTCCTTTAGCTTCCCAATGTTTTATGGGCATTTGAATTTTATCCAGACAAGTCATATATCCTGTCAATTTAGAACAGATCAGACTTGCTGCTATCAAACCATGATTGTAACAATAGGTAGCATCAAAATTTGAAGGCATCGCAGCTCTTCCCTCATAACCAAAAAAGTGAGATAAAACTTTGAAACTTCCTTTATAGGTACCATTATTCTTTCTTTTGGAAAGCTCGCTTTTCACCATTTCTATTAAAAGCTTTTCCGTCTCTATTAAAGATACTTGAACATTCCCATGAGGATCTCGATCCAAAAGAAGCTGAGTTTGGATGGAAAAAGGAAGAGAGGCAAAGGTTTTTTTGCACTCGTTTTCCAAAAGAGATGCGACGTATTGGATTTTCTCATCTGCTTTTTCCATATTCTCTATTTTCTGACTATGTGTAGAATCTTTGGCTAGTAGATTATTCAAAGAGGATATCAGAACTTTCATCTCCGGAATAAATTCAATTAATCCCTCGGGAATCAGTACCACACCATAATTTTTATCAATCTGTGCTCTTTGTTCAATCATATTGGCAAGATCCTGCGCTATTTGCATAATCGTTTTCTTCTGGAAACTCACCTCTTCACCAATCAAGGTATAGTTAGGATGAGTTGCAATGGAACATTCCAATGCGATATGGGAAGCGGAGCGTCCCATCAGACGGATAAAATGATAATATTTTTTAGCAGAAAGGCTATCTCTTGCTATATTACCGATTAATTCTGAATAAGTTTTACATGCAGTATCAAAACCAAAAGAAATCGGAATATATTCATTTCTTAAATCTCCATCAATTGTTTTAGGTACACCAATAACAGACGTCGGGCATTCATTTTTTTTCAAATATTCAGCAAGTAAAGCGGCGTTGGTATTGGAGTCATCTCCTCCAATAATAACGATACCGTCCAATTCCAGACTTTGGCAAGTCTTCAAAGAACTTTGAAGTTGCTCTTCTGTTTCAATTTTTGTACGTCCAGATCCTATTAGATCAAATCCACCCTGATTACGATAAGTTTCAATTACCGAAGGTGTTATTTCTTTCGTTTTATTTTCGACAATTCCACTCGGACCGTTCAAAAAACCATACAGCTTGCTTTCGGGATGAATAGAAAGCAATCCGTCTAAAAGCCCTGCAATCACATTATGACCACCGGATGCCTGCCCCCCTGAAAAAACCACTCCTACCTTTAAAGCAAAGGATTGCATTATTTCTTTGGGTTCTAAAGTCACTATCGGCTGTCCATAAGTATTTTCAAAAAGAGTTGCAATTTCAGCTACGTCTCCTTTAGCTTCTGTTTTCTCTCCAAATATAGGTGAAAGTCTAGCAACTTCTTGCAATATAAATGGTACTTGAACTTTATATTCTTCTCTTTCTTTCTGTAATGGGCTCACTTCCTGCATATTCAAACCTTAAAATAATTTTTTGCTTGTTATAACAAATTATTCCCTTTTACAACAAGTGAGTGACTTTTTATTGATAAAAAAACCAATTAGAAAACTTTTTGTTCATCTTGAATAATTTTATAAAAGATGGCAAAATTCCATAAACAGACCGAGGTAACATTGCATGATTTGCATCATTCCAGCACGTTTTTCGAGCACAAGATTGAAAGGAAAACTTCTAATCCCCATCCAAAACAAGCCTCTGATTCAATGGACGATTGAAAACGCAATAAAAATGAACCTTTTTTCAAAAGTAATTGTCGCAACAGATCATGAAGAAATAGCTTCGATCGCCAGAAAATGCAACGCTATCCCCATCATGACATCAGAAAGTTGCTCTAATGGAACAGAAAGGATTCATGAAGCGATGGAAACAAGACCTGATCTATTTGATGATTCACTTATATTCAATCTACAAGGAGATCATCCATTTGTTGCAAAAGAAACCATTCTTGCCATCGCAAAGTTATTTAAAAAAGATCCTACTCTTTTAATGGGAACCGCTGTCTTTCCCATGGAAGGAGAAAAAAACTTTAAAAATCCCAATTATGTCAAATGTGTATTCGACAAAGATCAAAATGCTATTTATTTTTCAAGATCTCCCATTCCCCATCAAAAAGAAACATGCCATTTCCATTATCATATTGGAATCTATGCCTACACACAGTCCTTTTTAAAAACCTATAAAAAAATGCCCCAGACCCCACTACAAAAACTTGAGGATCTCGAGCAACTAAAAGTTATTGAAAACGGCTACAAACTTAAAGTAGCCATCGTAGAAGACCTCCCCTTAGGAGTGGATGTTGAAGAAGATTTAAACAAAATAGAGAAATATTTATGTCCGTAAAATTTATATTCATCACCGGCGGTGTCGTATCATCCCTTGGAAAAGGGCTGGCGGCAGCATCGATTGCCAACCTGCTTGAAACACGTGGTATTAAAGTTGCCATGCTCAAACTGGATCCTTATTTAAATGTCGATCCCGGAACCATGAACCCTTTCCAACATGGAGAAGTTTTTGTCACAGACGATGGTGCTGAAACAGATTTAGACCTTGGACATTATGAAAGATTCACTTCTTCTCCTATTTCCAAAGCCACCAATTCCACTTCAGGACAAATCTATGAAGAAGTGATCCGAAAAGAACGCAAAGGTGAATATTTAGGAAATACCGTGCAAGTGATCCCCCATATCACCGAAGAAATCAAAAAACGTATCGTAGCTTGTTCTCAGCAAGAAAAAGATATTGATCTTGTTTTTGTAGAAATCGGTGGAACTGCCGGAGATATCGAATCTCTTCCATTTTTGGAAGCTATCAGACAATTTAGAAATGAAAGACCCGATGACTGCATCAACTTGCATTTGACATACGTACCTTTTATCAAGGCTGCCGGAGAAATGAAAACAAAACCAACGCAGCAATCGGCTCAAATCTTAAGACAAATTGGAATCTTCCCCGACATATTTTTATGCCGAAGCGAACTGACTATTGAAGAAGAATTAAAAGATAAAATCGCTCTTTTCTGTAACGTCCCAAAAAATTCTGTATTCGAAGCCAAAGACGTGCAGAAAAGCATCTATGAAGTCCCACTGCTTTTCCATAAACAAGGGCTAGATGAAAAAATTTGCGATCTTCTCAAGATCAAGACAAAAAAACCGAATTTAAAGAAATGGGAAACATTAATTGATAATGTTTACCACCCGAAAAAAACCATCAAAATCGGAATCGTCGGAAAATATTTAGAGCACCAAGATGCTTATAAATCCATTTATGAAGCATTAACGCATGCGGCAATCACAGAAAAGGCAAAACTGGAAATCTGTAAATTGGAAGCTGACAAAATCAATGAAAAAGATCTAAAAGGTTGCGACGGTTATCTTGTTCCTGGAGGCTTTGGAGAAAGAGGGCTAGAAGGAAAGATTCTTGCAGCAAAATATTGCCGTGAAAATAAAATCCCTTATTTCGGCATTTGTTTAGGCATGCAAATTCTAATCATTGAATTCGCACGTAATGTTCTTAAAATGGAAAATGCCAACTCCACTGAAATGGATCAACAAACACCTTATCCTGTAATCTCCCTTTTAACAGAACAAAAAGAAATCGAAAACCTCGGTGGAACCATGCGCCTTGGAGCTTATGAATGCAAGCTCGAGAAAAACTCAAAAGCATACAAAGCTTACCAAAAAGAAGTCATATCCGAAAGACACAGACATCGCTATGAATTCAACAACCACTATCTTAAAGAATTTGAAGACAAAGGAATTCTTTTCTCAGGAAAGCTCAACAACGGCTCTCTTTGTGAAATTTCAGAAGTTCCCAATCATCCTTGGATGGTAGGAGTTCAATTCCACCCTGAATTCAAATCAAAACCACTAGTACCACATCCTTTATTCCATAACTTCGTCAAGGCTATATTGAAAAATGGGTAGAATTCTTGCAATCGACTACGGCAAGGCCAGAATTGGTCTTGCCATCACAGATGAAAATCAAATTATGGCACTGCCTTTAAAAGTTATCAAAGCACTGCCTTCTCATCTGCATACCATTGAAGCTATTTTAAATGAAGTTTCAAGCTACCTGCCGACGATAACAACTATTATTATCGGTCTTCCTCTTCACTTAGATGGAAGAGAAAGCGACATGTCTCAAACCGTAAGACAGTTTGCCTCTCTTTTTGAACAAAAAACAGATATTCCCATTCATTTGATCGATGAAAGGCTCACCTCGAAAGTCGCAGAAAGGAGCCTTATGGAAATCAAACAAAATAGAAAAAAACGCTCTCAATCCATCGATGCCGTTGCCGCTTCGATATTTTTACAAAATTACTTAGATCGCAAAGGAAATTTAGCATGAAAAAGCCTAGTTGGACTTTGGAAGAGCTCTATTCGAAACTAAAAAAAGTCAAAGTAGACAACCTTCTATGCCAATATACTGAAAGTAGATGCAAACAAATGCTTCCCTATATCAACGATATTCTAAAACTCAAAGAAGAAAAAGATGCTACGATCTTAGCACATTCTTACGTACATCCGGATATCATCTATGGAATTGCCGATCATGTTGGAGATTCCTATGAACTATCCAAAAAAGCCAAAGAAACAACAAAAAGTACTATCGTTTTTCCAGCTGTTCGATTCATGGCAGAAACAGCAAAAATTCTAAATCCCGACAAAACTGTTTTAGATCCCAATCCAAATAGCCGTTGCTCTCTTGCAGATAGTATCGAATATGCAACCCTTTTAAAACTAAAAGACAAATATCCCCATCATACTTTCGTATGCTATATCAACACAACAGCCGCCATCAAAGCTCTTTGCGATGTTTGTGTTACATCTGCTAATGCTGAAAAAATCATCGAAAACATTCCTTCCGATAAAATTTATTTTCTTCCCGATGCTTTAATGGCTCAAAACATTATTGCAAAACTGAAAAAAAAGAATATCGAAAAAGAAATCCTTTATTATGATGGAGCCTGTCATGTGCATTATGACTATGACCAAAACATCATCCAAACCGTTAAATATACCTACCCTAACGCCAAAGTATTCGCTCATCCCGAATGCCGCCCAGAAGTAGTCTCAAGAGCAGACATGACCGGATCCACCTCGCAAATGTATGACGCAGTCAAAAAAGACAAATCTCAAAATCCTTTTCTACTTCTAACCGAATGTGGTATTGCATCACGTTTACAAGTAGAGTACCCTCAGGCAAAAATTGTTGGATCCTGTCTTCTTTGCAAATATATGAGAGCAAATAATTTGGAAGACATCCAAAAAGTTTTAAAAGAGCCGAAAAAAAACCAAATTATTGAACTGGATAAAGCAACAATCGAAAATGCTAAAAAAGCAATCGATAAAATGTTCTATTATTCACAAATGGAAACAGCTACTCAATCCCAGAAATGATAATTTGGATGCTGATCATCACCTGATCCGCAAGAATCTTTTTCCTTGGCTTTTTCCACGGGCTTTTGAACAGGTTCTTCTGGCTTATTTTCTTCAGGTGTTGCCTTCTTTTCAGTAGGTGTAATCGTATAAACCTTATCAGATGGCCATTCGTCATCATCATCTGTATATTGTTGTCTTTTTTCCTCTAGATATTTTCTACGAGTCTCATCAACATCAAATAAATAATCATAAGCATCATAGCCCCATCCAATAAGAATACCATTTTTAAAAATCAAAGGAGTAAAATTTTTATGGATTAAACGAGACTGACCTAACTGAACCTGTTTCGTAATATAATACCAAATATGATAAGTTGTATTTTCATACGTTCTTTGTTCCACCTTATACGGTTTTCCCATCGTCTCCAATACCTGTCTTTCCTTCATCCCTTTATATAAATCGGCCATCTGGATCTGATTATTTTCAGCTTCTACAGATGTTTTTAAAGGAGATCCTGCACATCCAGCCAAAAGAATAAATAAAGCACAAATAAAATTTTTCATTTCAAAACCTTTTCAATTATTATTTGCATGTTAGAAAATATAATTAGATCTGTCAAAAGAATTATTTAGAAGAACGCTTTTTATAATAGGAACGTTTTTTCGGTTGATTATAAGACCATTTATTCACATAGATCTTAAGATCCATATCCTTAATCTTGTCACAACACATTCCATAAAACTGCGAAGCTTGAGGCCTAAAATGGAAATCACGATCAGAATCAACAAAATAAACATATGCTGCAAGTCCTATTATAATGATCATGAATTTTTTAAACATACCAAACCACCTGTTTATAATTAACAAGTAGCACTTATTTATTTAAATTGTCAAATATTAATATTAATTATCAACAAAACCAACTAATTTATTTTGATTTCTTATTTTAACAACATAAATCCAAGAAAATAAAATCAAGAAACTAAATCCTTGCAAAACCAAAATTAGCTGATTTTCAAACACAAAGGAAAGAGCAAAAATTAATAAAGCGGCAAGAGATTTCGCCGTCCTATGAGCAAACACATCAATCACTGCTTTAGAGCGAAATTTTTCTTCTTTTGTAAGAGGAATATAAAGCATCTCTTTTAAAATATTCAAAAGAGAAAAGTCCATAGATTTCATTGCAACAAATGCATAGGAAACTGCTTTAAGTGTTGGATGAAACAGCATGATCGCCCCATTAATAATCAACACCGTAGGAATGAAGAAATGCGCTTTTTTCTCTCCTAAAAAATGAATTAATAGAGATCCTAAAAAAAACTGCATCAATGTAGTAAACACATGTATAATACTTACCAGTCTCCCTAAATATTCCGTTCTAAAATCAGTCGAAGTAAAAGAACTTTGCAGATAATGGTTAATCTGATAATCCATCAACCCTACCAAAAATTGCATAAAAACAACTGTTAAAAATATAAATAATAGAACCGATGAACTAAAAACTGTTCTAAATCCTTCTTTTAAAGAATATCCCTGCTTTGTCTCTTTTTTGGCATAGAGTAATTCTGTGTCGGAATTTTTTGAAATTCGAATCATCAGAAAATACAAAATAAAAAAAGAAAAATAAAGAGGGGCTGTAAATAAGAATAAATTATTAGATCCGATGGGAGAGGCAAAAAAACCTGGGATAATCCCTCCAAACATGGAGCCAAGTCCTCCAAAGCCAGAAATAATCCCATAAGAATATTTTGCCGACTGAATAGGCATAATCATATGAACCATCGACCAAAACTGTTTAAACATTAAAAGGATATAAATATCCTTCCAAATAAAATGCAAAAAAGAGAGAACCGGATAATCATAAACTTTGGATGAAACAACAAAATTAATCAAAGAAATCATCATTACAAAAGCAAAAAGAACTTTTAAAGATCCCCACTTGGGCAAATATTTATTATAGCAATGAATCACAAACAAATTCAAAGGGACGGTAGCAATCCATGCCAACGGCAAACTCTTTGCAGAAAAAAAAGTCAAAAAAATTGAAGCACTGGCAGGTCTTGTAATCCCATATTCAAAAGAGATAATAAAAGCCATCGCAAAACATAAAAAATATCGCAAAGCCCCTTGTAGCTTTTCTTGATTTTTTAAATTAAAGGATTTCATTATTTTTAATACTTTCGACTAATAATAAATGATAATCTGCAGAAATATAGGCCCAATTTTTACAAACTCCAGGTATTTTAGCTAGCAGTATAGACTGTTCTGCAGCTTTTTGCACCTGTAAATCCTTTAAAAGAACATAAAAATCCACCTCATCTATGAAATCCTCTTGATTCAGCTCATAGGCAAAATGGTTTGAATCCAGATTATTTTCTTTTTGAAAATTAGAAAGAAATTTCTCAGTGATATTTTCCGGCAAGGCGATAGCTTTGAAATGTCCTTTTCGTAAAATAATTTTTTCAGCTTCATCATGACCTGGATGAGATAGGTCATTTAATGCATCGTATAAATTACAAATAATTTTTGGATCATGATAACTTAAATAAGAAAAAACATCTTTTTGAAGTTCCTGCAAATCTATCGTTTTTTTCATAAAAGCTTTCAAATGAAAATTAAATGCCTTCACAGAAGGTAAATGATAAACTCTTTTATACATGAAATGTCTTGCCAAAAGCAAAGACTCGCAAGATTCTAGACCGCTTGCATCAATTCCCAAAGAAAGAGACAGCTTTTCCTGTAAATTGATAGGAATCACTCGAATCATCTCAATCATTTGCAGATAATCAAATACCCCATAAGCAATACCTGTATTTTTTGCATCCCTTAAAAGATAATCGATACGATCAACTCCAAAAAAATCTCCCGTAATAATTTCAGATAAAACTTTTTCCCAAGGAGAAAAAACATATTGATCTGCAAGGTTCAATTGCATGATTTTTTTAGGGCCTACAGCAACTTTTATTACATCATTTAAAAAATTTTTATCTTTGGAAAATTTTTGAAATAAAGCATTTTCCTTCAAAGTTTCAAAAATCTCAAAGATCGAAGATTCTTTTAAAATCCTAATCGTCCAAATCTCGTGACCCTGATTTGGCAAAATATCTTTCTCCGCCACATGGGAAAAAGGCAAATGCCCTAAATCATGACAAAGGGCTGCAATTCTCAAAACAAGCCAATAATAGTAATAATCAAGCGAACCTTTACGGGGAAGTTCATGAAATAAATCCGGCCCCGGTTGCTTGCAAATTTTTTCATAGACGCGGGTTGCAAGCTCCATCACCCCTAAAGAATGCTGAAATCTAGAATGAGTCGCTCCTGGAAAAACTAAAAAGGCTGCACCCAACTGATGAATTTGATGAAGTCTTTGAAATGGCATGGAATTTATTATTGATTTTTCAACAGAGCCAAAACGAATAAATCCATGCAATGAATCATATATTTTATGATCTGTTTTTAAAAAATCCTGAACCATACAACCTTTCCTTATATATAACTCTCTATTACCATGAATAGAGAGTTATTATCAATAAATGATCAATGCAAAGGTCTTGGATGACTTTCTAAAATGTAGGATCCATAAACCTTGACAAATTCAGCTTTGCGTTGAAGCTCTTTAATACTTCTCGCTCCACCATAAGTCAATCCACTTCTAAGGCCTCCTAAAAGAGTATCGATCAGATGCTGGGTACTGCCGGTGATAGGAGCCCAAAAATCAACACCTTCCGCCACTGTTTTTTCTTTCATTTTTCCATAGAACTCCATTTGAAAATCTTCGCTGGCTTGTCCTCTAAACTTTGCTTCAATAAAGCCACTACCATCTACAGATTTTCTTTTAGGAGCTGCGCTTTGTTCTGTCAGAGCAAACATTTTTCCAACCATCACAGTGGAAGCTCCTGCCGCAAGAGCCAAAACAACATCACGGCTGCATTTGATTCCACCATCTGCGATCAAAGGAACACGTAATTTTTCAGCAACAATAGAGCAATCACGTACCGCTGTAAACTGAGGAACTCCAAAGCCTGTCACAATTCTTGTCGTACAAGCAGCTCCCGGCCCTACTCCAACTTTTACAGCATCAGCTCCCGCATTCACAAGATCCTGATATCCCATTGCAGTACATACGTTTCCGGCAATCACATCTTTATTAGGGTGTTTTGCTTTCAATGTTCGAATAAAATGAACCATACGATCACAATGCCCATGCGCGACATCGATACAAACGCCAGAAGCTCCCAGAGAAAGAAGTTCCATTACTTCTTCAATATTTAGGATACCACATGAAATAAATGTCTTATTTTTATATTTTTTTACCCATTTTCTCTGATTTTCGAAAGAGGTAAATCGATGATAAATAGGAATTCCTCCATTTTCGATTAAAATATCAGCAAGCTCCTCTGATATTACTGTATCCATATTCGCCGCCAAAAGGGGCATCTCAATTTTTGTGTTTTTTGTTAGCCAAGTATCTAATTTGGGTTCCGTCCTGGAAGGAATATTATTATATTGTGGCACTAATGCCACATCGTCATATGTATAAGCTTCTCTCATATCGCTCCTTAAAGAATGATTAAATCATACTTTTTAAGATCATTGAAAATCTAACTCTTTTTTTGCAAAAAAAATATGGAAAGATTTTATTAAATTTCTTTATTATTTTTTTATGATTACAATCACCATGCTGACAAAAAACAACCAAAAAACACTTGAAAAAGTGCTAACTTCATTAAAAGATTTTAATGAAGTTGTTCTTGTGGATACCGGATCTTCGGACAATACGATGGAAATTGCATCCAAATTTCCCAATGTATCGATTTATGAAAGACCTTTCACCTCATTTGGAAAATTAAAAAATGAAGCCGCATCCTTAGCAAAAAATAATTGGATATTTTCTCTCGACAGTGACGAAGAACTTTCTATCAATTTACAGAAAGAACTTCTTTCTTTAAATCTTTGCGATAACACCGT
Organism: Chlamydiales bacterium; assembly: GCA_035447625.1. Classification (GTDB taxonomy): domain Bacteria; phylum Chlamydiota; class Chlamydiia; order Chlamydiales; family SM23-39; genus DAOTHK01. The sequence goes on along the minus strand of DAOTHK010000008.1, from coordinate 10,621 downwards.
CTATGCTTTCCCCTTCATTAATTTTTACAACGGAAAAAAGATCAACCATTCAGGATGGCAAAAAGAAAAACATGTAAGACTTTATAATCGTCAAAACACAAAATTTTCCGAAGCAAAAGTACATGAAAAAATCATCACAGATCAGTTAACAGTTCTTACCTTAAAACATCCTATTTACCACACCTCTTACCTCTGTATCGAAGATTTTTTAAGAAAACTACAAATTTACTCCTCTTTATTTGCAGAACAAAACAAAGACAAAAAAAAATCCTCGTTTTCGAAAGCTATGCTTCATGGATTTTTTTCCTTTTTCAAATCCTATGTCATCAAAAAAGGTTTTCTTGGCGGCAGAGAAGGTTTTTTGATTTCCTTTTACAATTCTCAAGTAGCCTTTTATAAATATCTCAAACTTGAAGAAATCAACCGATTATGAAACTTCTTTTCATTTGCATGTTTCATCAAATTGGCGAAGGAAAATATGCCAATCATTTTGAAACATTCAAAAAACAAATCGAATACTTTGAAAGAATTGGCCATTTTACACTTCCTGGAAAACCTCTTGCAAAAGGCTATAATTTCTGTTTGACTTTCGATGATGCCACCTACGACTTTTATGAAATAATTTATCCCTTCCTAAAAGAGAAAAAAATCTCAGCTCTTTTAGCAGTTCCCATTGATTTGATTGAAAATCCTCCTAATGAACAAAGAAAATATTGCAACTTTGAAGAACTTGAAGAAATGGTCCAATCTCCTTATGTTGAAATCGCCTCCCATTCAATGTCTCATATCAATCTCTTAAAAGCTGAAAACCTCGAATATGAAATCGTCCACTCGAAAAAAGTTTTAGAAGAAAAGTTGAAAACGACTATCACAAGTTTTGTATATCCATATGGAAAAATGAATCGAAATATTCAGAAGATTGTCGAAAAAGAATATCTTTATGCCTTCCGTATTGGTACTTCGATCAATTTTTCCTGGACATCCCTTTTATACCGCATCCCTTGTGATAACCTACAATCAATCGATAAAACAACTTCCCTTAAAAAAGTTTTTTTATATATCTTCAACTTTTTTAAAAACAAAGTTCGAGGCAGATAAAAGATGAAAGATCCCTTAAAAGACATCAAAGACAAAGTTTTAGAAAATTTATTGCAGCTCAAAGATGAATATAACAATTGTATTGATGCAGGAATGCTCGATGACGAAAGTTCTACATACAATAGCATTGAAACTTTAATCGATGCACTGGATTCTTTAGATTCCATGCTTGCCATCGAAAACCTTTGCGATCAAGGAAAAATCATCGAATCCCAATTGGATTTCTTTTTAGAAAAGACCGGACAAAGCACTCTTTCTTTGGAATGGCCGGATTTCTAAGACCATTTGGAAAGTAAAACAGCTGTCGCCTGAGATACATTCAATGAATCGATTCTTCCTTTCATAGGAATATATACAAAACCATCCGCCATTTTTTGTATCAGCTTTTGAACCCCTTGTTTTTCAGCGCCCATCACCAAAACAGTCTTATCGGAAAATTTCATATCTGTGGCGGCCACAGCTTTTGCATTCACATCTGCGACAACAACCTCATAACCGTTTCTCTGCAAGAGGTCCACGCTTTGCGCCAAATTAGAAACAAGGACTAAAGATAGTAGTTCTGAAGCTCCAACACTTGTCTTAGTAACAACAGGAGTAATTGCAACACCACGATTTTTTGAAAAAATCACACCACTGACACCGAAACATTCACAAGCTCTTAAAATCGTTCCAAAATTTTGAGGATCTTCTATGGAGTCCAACATGACTATCAAAGATCTATCCTTTCTTTCTTCTTTTTGAATAAATTCTTTCAAAGAATACAAATGGCGATTTTTAACTTTTGCAACAACACCTTGATGAGATTCAGAGTTAACCCACTGATCCAATGTCTTTTTAGCAACTAATTGAACAGGAATCTCAGGATGGCTTTTCATAAAACTATCGGATTTAACCTTTGAATCGACATAAATTTCCAAGATTCTATCGGGAGCATAGTCAAGTACTTCCTTAATACAATTTTGACCCATGATCCATCTGGTAGAGCTATTTTTATTTTTCATATTTCGTATGCTTTGCAAATTTTTTAACAAGTTTACCATGATTTTCTTTAAAAAAAACCATAAAACATTAAAACTAAAATAAAAAAGGGCAATAAAATGAAAAAAATTTATAAAAGCCAAAAACAAAAAATGATAGCGGGAGTCTGCAGCGGAATAGCTAATTACGTCAAAGTAGATCCAACATTTGTCAGGCTATTGTTCATTTTTATCTGTCTTTTTACCGGAATCGTACCGATGCTGATCGCCTATCTTATCGCCGCAATTATTATCCCATTCGCTCCCAATGACTACCAAGAACCTAACGTAAAAAAACTTTATCGTTCAAAAGATCGTAAAATCGCCGGCATCTTTGGAGGCATCAGCAAATTACTAAAAATCGATCCCACAATTTTAAGAGTCATCGCAGCAGCTGTATGCCTGCTTACCGGAGTGATCCCCTTACTTATCGCATATCTCATTGGATGGGTTGTGATTCCTGAATCTCCCTATGATGATTATGTTGACATCACCCATCGATAGGCGGATTACGTTTTTTCCAATAATTCTCACCATAATCATATGTTAATTCTTCAGAAGGTGAAATATCCCTGTTTGCTATGAAAACAATTTTCATAAAACCTCTATTGTAAACAATCAAAGGTTTTAAATTGGGATTCATACTATGATTGATAAAACGTGTTAAATTCCCCATTTCAAGAGCATCGATTGTCCAAGGAGTTCTTTTCCCTTCAGGGTAGGAATATTCAAATAAATAGGCGTTATAACGATCCAGAGCCTTTTTCCTTTTACGCAGAAGACCTGCATATTCCCCTACAAAAGCTCCCTTTTTAAGAGAATTTTTAGCAAATAGTCCCCATCCTTTTTCTTTCCCTGCAAATCCGATAAAAACATCTTCGTAAGAAGGAACGCTTAACTGTGTATCATGCAAGGAGCCTTCCCACATCTGCTCTTCATAAAGTAGCCCATTTTTCAAAGCCCCCTGCATGCGAAAATAGACAGACTTTAAAAGAGGATAATTTTCAAATGTCAAAGATGATACAAAGCGAATATCGAAAAACTTTTCAAACTCTGCAATAGTCAAAGATTGCATATTTTCGTTTTCCTTAATAAAAATCCTTTGCCTTCTTGGAAATAACTTCTGAAATGGTTTTAAATGCAAAAGAACTTCTTTCAAAGAGCCAATATCATAAAAGCTTACTCTGCTATAATGACCATAAACACTTTGCATTTTATCACAGTCATGATCCATTAGATGCATTTCCAAAGGTGTTTTCTTAAAGGAAAACAAATCATAAAGTCCAAACATGCCTTCTCTCAAAAATAATTCTTTATAAAAAAGATTTTAATCTTATTATTTCTCAAAAAAAATTAAGGTATTTATGGAAAATTTTTCACTACCCCATTTTTCAGGCATAGAATATTACTTTAAAATTTCCAAAGCAATCCTAAAGAGTGACTTTTCAGAAAATCCGGATGAAAAACCCTCCTTTTTAAAAAAACTTATTGTTACCACTATTGCAGCTGTCACCATTCCACTGCTCACTTTAGCTAGCATCTTTTATAATCAATTGATCATCAATATCAAATTTTTTGCTGTTATCATTTGTGAATTCAATGCCAGTGGCAAATTATATGGCTTTGATCAAGATGATTACATCCAAGATATTCAAAAACATCTCCTTACACTAACATATGATATCTTATTTTCCTGGATTGGTAGCTTTTTCCATAATTTGGGCTATGCCTTCTATGGCTTCCAGCCCCAAATCATGAATCGTTTTCATAGCAAGATCAAAAAGCAAATCGCATAAATTTTTATAAAAACATTTTTTAAAAATATATCCTGTGCTATCTCTTAAATAAATGATCTGCAAAGGAGCCACCAAATGATAGAATTCCCCCTAAAATATGAATTGCAAGCAAAAGCAACACCTGGCGTCGACCAAAAATGGGAAGCATATAAAAACGGTACCCAATCAATAGAAGTTTCGATTCCCCCCGATTTCAAAGGTAGCGGAGAAGGTTATTCTCCAGAAGATCTTTTCGGTCTTGCAATTCTTAATTGCGTAATAGGTATGTTCAAGATCTTAGCCGAAAAAGAAAAAGCCTCTTTCGAAGCTATTGAGGGAAAAATTGTAATCACTTTAGACAAGGATGAAACACAAAACTTTTTCTCAGTGACAGAAGCAAATTTGGAATTCAAAATCAAAAATTCCGAGGATTTTGAAAAAGCCAAACAAGTACTTGAAAAAGCCATCTTGAGCTGTCCGATCGGAAGATCAGTCAAATGCGCCAAAACCTATAATATTTTGCCAGGATAGCTTACAAAACGCTTTCTAATTCACTAAAAGCTTAAAACACTCCTTTTACAAATCTTGTAAAAGGAGTGTTTAATTATCTAAAAAAACAGATTCCAAGAATGACACGATTTCATCTACTGTTTTTTTAAAACTTAGAGATTCTATAAAAAAATTATTTTTTTTGATAAAATGCTCCCATTGCTTACCTTTAAGCCCACTTTCTCGCAATGATTTTAAATTCGTAATAACAGATTTATGAAATTTTGTTTGACGATTAGAAAATATGAGATGAATAGCTTCACGTAGGATTTTCTTATTAAAGTTATTTTTCCTCTGAAGCACCCAGATATCGTAAAAATCTTTCATTCTACTATTATCATTTCCTCTAACAACAATCGTTTCAAATTTTTCTGCAATAACTGTTTCTACTGTATAACCTTTTAAAAGCGGAGATGGGAAATCTAAGATAGACGGATAATGAATCGATACCGGCTTTGGAAAAATCACATCTCCAAAACCAACATCCACTTTCATTAAAAATCTTGCTTTATTAAGTTCTCCATAAAATTTCAATTGAACTCCTGGATACTCTCTATTTAACTGTGATTCTTTTCCACTAACACTTTTACTATCAAATATAATTCCATCATCAAAAGCTAGCTTAATTTCACATATTTCCCGAACAATAAATATCAAATTATCTAAATTATTTGATGTATTAGCCAGCATATCAATGTCCATTGTAGCTCGATGATCATCAAAATTCCAAGCTTTAAACATCAAAGCCCCTTTTAGAAAAAACTTATGAGAATGTTTTGATATAGATAAACGATAAAGAAAACGTTCCATACCATAATACTGAAGAATTTCATTAAAAGGTCTTTTGTCCATCCGTGATTTATTTAAAAGTTTAACTCTAACAGATGCTGGAACATTGGAAATATTACGATTGCTCATTAATAATAGTCTCCAAATAAGGTTTCATAATTTTATCAACTTTTAAAAGTTTTGCAATTTGCAAAACTTTTTCAAGATCAGTTTGACCGCTTTCCCAATAATTTCTTAAAGCTTCAATACACACTTCAATACCTATTTTATTTCGATGTTTGAAACAATCTACAATCGTTTTTTCTTTCGAATAAACTTTTACAGTTACTTTTCCTATAACATGTTTTTCAATACCTGATTTCCATGTTTTATCAGAAAACCAGTAAAACTGTGTAGGAATACAATCAATTTTTTGAGCTTTAATATTTTGAGGAATTGCGATATGAACAAGATGAGGAATTTGATTTGTTAATTTATGAAAATACAAAGCCGATATCAAGCAAATCACTCCTTTAGGAATTAATTTTGACACAATAACCAAATCAGGGTCTGTGATATTAGGCAATCCTGCTATGGCATACAACCCTCTCTCTATTTGTTCGATGATATTCAAATTTTTCATTTCTTTGAGTGTCCGGCTATAAATACCCTCTTGTATAGCTTCATTATATCTAAGAAGACCTCCCTTAGAACGAAAAACCTTAAGAGCTTTTTGATAAGTTTTTTTATACATATGATTGATTTTTACTGTCTTTGTCTATTTTTACAGTAATATTCAAGCATTATTATTTCAAGATTTTTTCTCACTCAAGAATCAAACCACTAACAATTAATTATTTATATAATAAATTAACTTACAAAAACATTAAGAACTTCCTAAAAAAACATGAAACATACTCATGATATATATCAAAATAAATCTTGTTTGAAATAAGACATTTTAAATGATTTTTCACCAAATAATCTGATTTAACTTTTTCATCTTTTCCTTTATACTTATTAAAAAATACGAGGGTATGATGAAAAAAATATTGATTACTCTTATTCTATTAATCACATTAACTGGACTATATAGAATTCATATGAAAAATCATGAACAAACCATTTTAATTCTGCTAGGGCCTCCAGGAGCTGGAAAAGGCACCGTGGCGGTTGAACTTGCTAAAGAAACAAAACTTCCCCACATCTCCACAGGAGATTTATTCCGTGAAAATTTAAAAAACAATACTCCTTTAGGTGAAGAAGCCAAATCCTACATGAACGAAGGAAAGCTTGTGCCCGATGAGCTTGTTATCGACATGCTACTGGATCGTATTGCAAAAAAGGATTGCGAAAAGGGATATATTCTTGATGGATTTCCTAGAACAATTCATCAAGCAGAGGTTTATCTAACAAAAGTGCCTGAAAAAGCACATATCAAAGCTATCAATCTTGAAATCTCCGATGATAAAATCGTAGAACGTATTTCTGGACGTCTTGTTTGCAAAAACTGCGGAACACCCTTCCATAAAGAATTCCACAAACCAAAGCAAGAAGGTATTTGCGATGAATGTGGTGGTGAACTTTACCAACGAAAAGATGATACAGAAGAAGTGGTACGCGAAAGATTAAACGTCTACCATAAAGAAACAGAACCTTTAATTGAATTTTTTGAAAAGAAAAACATCCTTGTATCGATCAACTCAGATCAAAACTCTCAAAAAGTTCTAGAAGACGTTTTAAAAGCTTCTAAAAGCTAATATTCAAGCTTCTTACTAGTTGGGGAGCTGTATCTTACATAAGATGGGGAAATGATCCGATGGATACTTTCCCCCAAATTGATCTATCAAAATATGAAAAAAATCGACTGCAATGTTTTGTGATACAAAAATTGCATCCGGCATGGAAAAATCTTCATAGCCTACATCATATCCTGAAAAACTGCCCCATTTTTTCTGTACGTCCCTCGCGCAGCTTAAAGAATCATAGAAAATTGGCATTTTTTTCTTGTCGACTAAAAGGCGATAAACATCCTCTCCATGCATTGAAGGAAATAAATTAAAATCGCCTCCTACTATAAAAGGATTTTCTTGAGAAAGTTCCAAAACCTTACTTTTTAGTAATTTCACACCAAGTTTCCGTGCTTCAAAGCTGTAATAATCTAAATGTGTATTGAAAAATACAAATGTTTTAGAAGTTTTTTTCTCCAGGAATTTCACATATCGTACAAACCTAACATATTTCCCTTCCCACGTATTGGAATAAATCTCAGGAGTATCAGAAAGAAAAAAACGACCTGTTTCAATCATATCAAATTTCAAAGGATTATAAAGAATCGGATCGATTGGCAGATCTAAATGATCTGCATCTACAGGCTCATCTACAAACTTATAATCCTTAAGCAAAATTTTCAGATCATTTACTTGATGCGCATAAGCTTCTTGCAAGCAAATAAGATCTGATTGATAATGCTCGATCAGATAAGCTATCCAACTTTTTCTTTCATTCCATAGATGACTTATATCCTCCAAATCGTCGAAATGAATATTATACGTCATCGCGCGCATAAAACAGTCTCTAATCTAAAATAATTTCGGCTTTTATCAAAGAATCATGATTCATATCCTGCAAAGAAAAACCTAACTTTTTCATAATTTTAAGCATCGCTTCATTTTCTTTATGAATCTCTGCATAAAGCCTATGTATCTGTTCTTTTTTAGCAATCTCAACTAGCTTTGCAATCATTTTGGAACCAATCCCCACATGATGCCAACCATCGCGTACATTGATTGCAAAAAAAGCATCCATGCTACCTAGGACTTTGGTCATGTTCGCAATCGCTAAAATCTGTCCATTATCTTTTTTCTCACAAATGATAGACATTTCTCGGTCGTAATCCTTAAAACAAATGTCCACAAGTAGCTGATGATCCACCATTTCTCCGAAACGGTGAGATTTCAAATACCTTTGTACTACATGATCTTCTGACAATTGTTTATAAAATTCCAAAACACAAGGTTCATCTTCAGGTCTGATCGGACGTAGTCTTGCATCAACCTCTTCTGTAATTTTAAGGGATTGCACGTATTCATGCGGATAAGGTCTAATAGCCAGTTTCGGCAATTCTTTTAAAGAATCATTTAAAACAATCCGCGCATCTAAAGCCATTAGGCTATTGTTAGACGCTAAAATAGGATTGATATCACATTCTTTAATACGAGGGTTTTGAGCAATCATATTCGCAAACAGTACAAGCGTTTTTTCCAATTTGCTGAGTTCAACAAATTGTTGCCCACGATAATTTTCAAGAGCCTTATAGATCTTAGTCTTTTCAATCATCCTTCTTGCCAAAGTCGATGTCAAAGGAGGAAGGGCTAAAGCTTTATCTTTAAAAACTTCAACAAGTTCCCCTCCAGATCCAAAAAGAAGCACAGGACCGAATTGAGGATCCAAAGAAGCACCCAAAATCAGCTCTATTCCCTTACCGGAAATCATTGGCTGAACAGTCACTCCCTGAAAAGCTTTTTTTCCAACTTTTTCAGTGATTGATTTTTCGATTTGTTCAAAAGCCTCTTCAACTGCTTTTGCAGTTTTTAAATTCAGCTTCACGCCACCCATATCCGATTTATGAGTGATCGTTTCAGAATACAGTTTCACAACCACGGGATATCCCATCTCTTCAGCGGCTTTTACAGCCTCTTCTTTTGTAGTGGTGATAATCGTCTCTGCAACAGGAATTCCATAACGTTTTAAGACCTGCTTAGCTTCAGCCTCATTCAACAAAAAGCGTCCTTCTTTTTCAATATTATCGAAAAATTGATCCACCCACGCTTTTCTCTCATCAAAAGATTCCTGATCATAATTTTCCATCAATACAGGTGTTTCATAGATACTTTGAAGATTTTTACTGTATTGCCACATGTATGCAAAAGACTTACAAGCATCATCAGGATATTCAAAACAAGGGATTCCAGCATTTACAAAGTGCTCCGCACCTTTAGCAACTGTTTTAGCCCCCATCCAGCTTGTTAAAAGAGGCTTCTCAGTATACCCCACATTCTGGATAATCTCTTGAGCTGTTTTAGTAGGATCTGTCATATACTGAGGTGTTAAGACAACTAAAAGACCATCGGTCTTCTCATCTTTCATAATTTCTTTGATCGTCTTAGCATAAAGAGAAGGGCTCGCATCCCCTAAAATATCTACAGGGTTGCTATGGCTCCATTCTTTTGGGAGAAACTCCGATAATTTTTCTACTGCAGCTTGATCCACAGGAGCTAGCTGCCCACCATTTTGTATCAAAGCATCCGTTGCAATAACCCCAGGGCCTCCAGCATTGGTGATAATGGTCAAATTAGGGCCTTTGGGTCTTGGTTGTTTCGCTAAAATTTCCGCCATCGAAAATAAATCAGAAATCGTATCTACCCGCAGCACACCAACGCGATTGAGTGCCGCATTCAACACATCATCAGAACCTGCTAGAGCACCGGTATGGGAAACAGCCGCTTTGGCAGATTCTTCCGTTCTTCCAGCTTTAATTAAAATGATTGGCTTTTTTAATGAGACTTCTCTTGCTGCTGACAAAAAAGATCTTGTATCACCAATACTTTCCATATAAAGCAAAATACTTTTGGTATTTGGGTCTTTTCCAAAGTAATTGATCAGATCACCCCAACCCACATCCATCATCGAACCTGTTGAAACAAATGAAGAAAACCCTACCTTTTCCTTCAAGCTCCAATCGAGCACCGCAGTACATAAAGCTCCCGACTGGCTTAAAAAAGCAATATTCCCTTTTAAAGCAGTATCTGCTGCAAAAGTCGCATTAAGACCGGTCATAGGATTCATTAATCCGAGACAGTTCGGGCCGATGATACGTATCTTAGATTTTTTAGCTTTTTCAAGAATCTTAGCTTCTAGCTCTTCTCCTTCTTTACCTATCTCTTTAAATCCTGCCGAAATAATTACAACGGAGCGAACCCCTGCCTCTACACATTCATCGATAACGCTCAGCACAATTTTTGCAGGTGTTGCCACGACCGCTAAATCAATTTTTTTATCGATCGCCTTAACGGACTTATATGCTTTAACACCTAAAATACTTTCCCTTGTTAAATTAACTGGATAAATCGTTCCGCCAAATGGAGAACGAAGGAGATTCCACATCAAGGTCCTGCCAACACTCCCTTCTTTTTCCGTCGCACCAATAACTGCGACAGTCTCAGGATAAAAAAAGGAATCAAATGGGTGTGCATTATCATGCAAAGTATTTAAAGATGGATCATAAGGATCAGAAGTCATAGTAATTTCTCTCAAGCTTGTCTAAAATATTTTGTATATAATAAAAAAGATAAATTAGAAATAGAAAAAACTTATAAAACTTCCAAAATATTTGTCAGAGAAATCGCTCCTTCC
>DAOTHK010000007.1:0-23007 GCA_035447625.1 Chlamydiales bacterium | reverse complement strand
TACCTTGTCTTTCAATGTGTCTTTCGATGAACAGAGCTCTAAAATGACCTGAGGGGCTCCTTTTGAGACTTCAAATGTACTATTATCCATAGAAATGGTTGATTCAGTTTTTTTACTTACAGGATCGAAAGGAAGAAATTTTTGAACTTTATATTTCTTGAGTTCTTCTTTGTTTTTAAGACTTTCAATAATGCAATGATCGATAGCATCCGGATGATCAATATTAGAAGCTAATGCGGCATATAACATGAGATCCTCTTCGGATTTTCCTTCAATTAATGCACTTTGCCCAACCGTCAGCTGGTTTTTTGTTAGTGTGCCGGTTTTATCAGAACAAAGCACTTCCATATTGGCAAGTTCTTCAATAGCTGTAAGCTTAGAGACAATTGCCTTCATTGAAGCAAGTCTATTGGCTCCAATTGCCATCGTTGCAGAAAGTACCGCTGGCTGAGCTACTGGAATTCCAGCTACAACTAGTACCAATATAAAAATAACAATACTACCTATATCTTCATGAATATTATGAGTCACTTTCATACGATATAATGAAACGACTAAAATTATAGCGCAGATAATAAGAGTTAAACTGATCAAAAAATTCCCGATGCTAAGAATTGTTTTTTGGAAATGAGAGACAGGAGAAGCTTCTTTTACAAGTTTTGCAGTTTTTCCAAAAAAAGTATCCATGCCTGTGTCTGTTACAATGCCTTTCATGCTACCCATTTTAGCAGTAGTTCCGGAATAGGCCATATCGCCAACTTTTTTATCAACAGGAAGAGATTCTCCAGTGAGCGATGATTGGTCAACGGAAAGATATTGCCCATCGATCAATTTAATATCAGCTGGAATAATATTTCCTATTTCTATTTGAATGATATCACCTGGCACAAGTTCTTTTGCGGCAATATCGAGCCATTTAGATCCTCTTAAGACCCTTGCTTTCAAAGCAAGCTTTGCTTTTAAAGCCTTGATGGCGTTTCCGGCTTTATATTCTTGAAAAAAACCTAAAAGGGCATTAATTAAAAGCATGGAAGCTATAACAATTAGATCCGGCCACCTTTTTAAAAGTCCTGATAGTAATCCAGCGATTTCGATCATCCAAGGAATCGGACCCCAAAAATATGCAAAGAGCTTCTTGAATAAGGACTCTTCCTTTTCATCTAAAGCATTGGGTCCATATTGTTCTAATCTCTTCTTTGCTTCAGCGCTTGCAAGGCCTTCATCTTTTGATGAGTTTAATTTTTTCAACGTATCATCTATTGATAACGATTCATAAGGGGATATGTTAGCCATAAGGATCTCTATAAAAATTATTTTAAAACTTAATCAACCAATAACAAGTTAAAAAATATTTATCTATGGAAAATACAATTCGTTAAATATCAAATAGTGTAAATGGATATAAAAAATGTAGCTGATTTCAAAAAATCTCAAAAACCAACACCTAAATATATGATAATCAATCGATTAAGTAGATTAATTGGTTTTTATATATTTTATCAATAATAAATTATTAAGATTGTGTGATTAATATTTAAAATAATTAAAAATTATAGTATAATATAATTATAAAATATAAGTTATTATATGATAATATCAATCCATTAAAATAAAGGTTTTAAAGTTGGCTACAGTTTCAAATAATAATATTTTAGCAAGAGTAGATAAACAATTTGATTATCTACCAGTTGTTTCTACATTAAATAGTATAACAGGGTTATTTATTAAATGCGTTGTCATTCCATCTATAAGTCACGAAGTCATTCATTCAAGCCATTATTTCACACGTTTAAAAAATAAGCCAATATGGCTTTATCTTGTTTTGCTGATTCCTCTTATAGGAAATTTAATTGCTCATGATTATAATTCTCTTACTGACAAAGAAACAATTATTCGAAATATGCGTAATCCTGAAATGGATAGGTGTGATTTAAAATCTATTACCAGTTCACTTCAGGACGACAAAGAGGTAGTTTTAGCAGCTGTTAAACGAAAACCTTCGAATATTGAATTTGCCAGTGAAAGACTTCAAAATGACATAGATATACTCCGTGTAGCTATTAGTGGATATTATCTACAAGCTATGAAATTCATAACTTCTAGAGAAACTGCATTGGCCATGGTTAAGCTTTACCCTCAAAAATTTTTTTCACATGCAAATAAAAGCTTTAGCGATGATAAAGATCTAATGAAAATTGGTATGAGAAGTATGAGAAAAGGTTGGCGTTGTTTTATTTATGCAAGTGAAAGACTTAAAGATGACGATGAATTAGTATCAATAGCTATTAGACAAGATGGCTCAGCTCTTAAATATGCCAGCGAAAGACTTAGAGATGATGAAGAAACAGTCTTAGCCGCTGTTAAGCAAGATCCTGAAGCTCTTAAATATGCCAGCGAAAGACTTAAAGAAGACAAGGATGTGTCGCTAGCAGCTATTGAGCTAAACAGATATGCTCTTCGCTTTGTAAAGAACAAAGAAGCAATTATAGCTACTATTAAAAAAGATTATAATCTTTGGGGTCTAATTGGCATAAAATTTAAATATCATAAAGATGTAATCATGGCACTTGTTGAGCAAAACGGGTTACGTCTTAAGGAACTTGATCTATGGTCCTTTACTAGGCGAAAGGCCTCAGTTTTTGGTTATTCTAACGTAGTATTCGTAGAACCTGGGTGTTTGATATACTCAGAAGCTGCTGAGCGGGCTGTTAGACAAAATGCCCTAGCTCTTGGATATACAAGCCCATACCTAAAAGCTGATCGAGATATAGTTTTAGCAGCTGTAAGGCAAAATGGCCTAGCTCTCAGATATGCAAGTGAAGATCTAAAAGATGACGAGCATGTAGTTTTAGCAGCTGTTAGACAAAATCCTGATGCTTTTCAATATGCAAGTGAAAAAATCAGAACCAAATATGAAAGTGGTGATAACATGATTCATTATTGCTCTATTATATCGCAGGAAGAAATTGAATTTACAAATACATTATTTAATCTTCAGGATAAACCATTAAAAGCAGAAGAAGCAATTAATGAATATTTAACTAGACGTCAAGGAAGTGAAGCATTATTTAAACTATTAATTAGCTTAGGGTATATTGAATGCGTATTTAATGCTTTAAATAGATTTTCATTTGGTAGGGAAAATCCTGAAAGTATTGCTGATTATATTCTAGAAAATACAAATTTCATTCCGTATGAATTTTCTAGTGATCCGCGATTTTCACAATACAATTGTAGTATATCGCGTTGCCCAACTCTTAATCTTGTAAAAGTTCGCTGGATTGACTCAGAAGGAAATGCAAATTATAGATATTACGACAGGGGATCAATCACAGATTGGTTAAAGCATCATTCTACCGATCCTTTTTCTAGAAGACCATTAAGACGAAAGGATCTACTAAAATGTCCTGAGGAAATAGCAGAAATTAAAAATGTTTTTAAAAATTTGATTATAGAAAAACTTTCGAATAGATAAGAAAATTTTACTTCACCAAATTAAGAGCCCAAGTAAAACGATCATCTGTCTGTGTATGCTGATAAGATAGTCGAAGTTTCCATGTTGAACTAAGCCAGGAAAAAAAGTCGATTTTAAATTCATTATAGCCTTTTTCATCCGTTCGGTTCCATCCGTGATGAGAGGTGACTTTAAAACTCCAATTAGGGGTCAACCTAAAAAATCCTGAGAACAAAAGAGTATTACGTTTATCAGAAAGGGGAGATCTGAGAAGCTCTTCTTCCGATCTTGTTACATCCAATATGAAATTATCCTTATCTGCTTTACGGAAATACTTGGAAGAGCGAAAGCGAAATTCTGTATTGAATGCGATATCTTCATTGATTGTCCATTGCAAGTTGAAGTTTGAGTAATCAAGGGAATTATATAGAAAATTCCATGAAAAATCTGAACCAAAATCAAAAGTTGGCAAAGACCATTTAAGATCTAAATATCCTCTTGGTACTAAATCTTTCAAATAGGAAGTGGAAAAGAAGGCATAAGTATATAAATCTGCTTGAAAAGAGGGGAGAGTTTGTTCCAATGAATGCTTGTAAAGTTGATTTAAAAGACCAATTTTCAGTTCATTGATTCTATGGAAACCATCTTGAATACTAAAAATATAAATATCCTCATTTTTTACCGTAGGCGCAGTTGAAATCATCACATCCAAGTAAGGACGTATAAAATGGCGATAGTTTAGGTAGTTTTTATGCATGCTGGCATTTATATTGACCCCATAAGAAAGAGACCCTAAAAGCTGGCTTGTGTTTTTAGGACTATCAGAATAATAAATTCCCTTGCCTTTGACAATCGGAGTCAAAGTAAATCCTTTTAAAGGAAATGAACGGTAGAAAGAAAGAGTAGAAAAACATCTCCATGAAGAGAAATCCGTAAGCTCTGGAGAAATATCATCGGAATAGGAATAATCCAGATATGCGATAGAGGAACTATTTTCCGTAATGATTTTACTTTTCCCAAGTTGCAGGGGATGTAACTTATAGTAAATAGTTGGGTAATCCTGTTTAATGGTTTCAAAAGGATTGGCTTTGAATCTTGCATGAGCATATGAAACAATATGATCCTGCAGATTGTGAACATAAGCTTCTGTTTTTTTTCCTGTATGTATTTCGAAATCATCACTTTTAAAATCTGCCGGCATGCGTATATCAGAATATTTATCCCAAGTAACAAACATCGATGTCTTATTATCAGGAGCAAATGATTGATAATGACCTTGAATTCTATAACGCTGCTTTTTTTTAGGATCTTTGGGAAGAACATCCGATGCCAAATAGCTTCTTGTAATAAAAGAGGTCTTGGAGTCTTCCGGCAAGTATTCGGTCTCAATAGCTCCTCCAAGTCCTTTTTTCAAGCGATATTCACCTCTTAGAAATAAAGCAAAATCTTTCCAAGAATACACTCTATACCGCATAGAGACTTTAGGCCCTGCGGATTTATCCCAATTCAATTTATAGCGAATCAAAGGGGTTTGAAAAAACTTTTTCAAATTCACATGAAATGAAGGAAGCCAAAAAGTAGGAAACTTAAACAGTCGGAATTTCACATCTTTTGCATCCAAATAAGTTTGATCTACCATATTCATTCGAAGGGCATGGATATCCCAAGCGCTATTTTTTCTTTCACAGGTTGTAATCGACACATTTTCTACTTTATAGTTGCCACAGGGGAATAGCTTAATTTTTTCTCCGCCAAGATACCAAGGACCTGCTTTTGTCTTACCACCGTAGATATATCCAGATTTAGTTTCAAAATTATACTCGAGTTCATCACCTATGAAGATTCGATTCTTATATTGGAGAAGAAGGTTTCCTTCAGCTTCAATTTTATGAACCAGCTGACCATTTTCCATTCTGCGAGTATATTGGATGACATTTGCTTGAATATGCAGATCTTGATTATAGATGACTCCTCCTTCCCTTGTATAAAGAATACCGTTTTGATACACAGGGTTTTTTAGATCGACGGTAAGTTTTTTAGTGACTACAGGAGTTGTTGGATTAATATCATCTTTTTGAATTTTTTTAACTCCTTTGTCTAATAGTACTTTTGTAAGACCTGTAACAAGTTTTTCTTCTTCTATAACTTCAGCTGCAAGTGAAGAAAAAAAACAAAGACCAAGAACTAGAAAAAAAGAGTAAGCGCGCATTTTCAATATTTTTATACTTAAATGATTTTAGTATAAAAATTACGCCATTAACATGAAATGATAATATTAATGAAGAGAGCGGATTAAAAGACCGGCTATCGCAAAACGATTTTTAGGATGCCCTTTACAAAGAATTTCAACTAGAACTTTGAGCGTTTCTTCTTGTTGATCCTCCACCAAGGCATTAATGATTTCAATCAATATGGAAGACTCTTCTTGCATGGTGAGTTCATAATTAGAATTAGCGACTTGGACAGATTTTAACAGTTTTTCTTTTGGTTGAATAAACTGCGTATGGGTTTCTCTTTTTAACCAATCATATAAGTACTTTCTGGAATTTGGATCTTTATTAATACGAAATAATGAGAGATGGCAATAATCCCTTATAAAGGGAGAGCCAACGCTTTTTTTATATTTTTCTAAAAGAGCAAAAGCTTCATCGGATTGAATGTTTTCTAATAACTGTAATGCTAAAGGAACGATATCCTTTTGATTTTTAAGAAAGATCTGATCTACTAATTGAATGAATTGTGGCTGTGGCAATTCCATAATTTTTTTTAATAAAACGGATTTCATCATAAGTGAAATTTGAGCAGCTTCTTGAGGGTTTTTTGAAAGCATTCTTTGAAAGGAAGGATAAATATTCCAACACATCAAAGACCTTCCAATAGAATAATGTGGCTGCAATCCGTAATCTTTTTCATTAGCGATCAATATCTCGGAAATTAATGGTAAGCAAGCCGTATCTTTTTTATCTAATAAAGCTATGGCCGCATTGATTTGAGTTTTGAGATTCTGTGATGAAAGCAAGGATCTTAAAACAGGTTCAGTCCCTTCGATTTCTCCTAAAGCAGCTATTGCAAAAGGATTCTCATTCAAAGCTTCTTGAATGATTTTTGTCTTTATGGATTCATCTCCTAAATGATAAAGGGAAATCATAGCGGAAAGAGCGATCATTTCCTGTTTATTTTCGGCTTCCTTTTTTAAAAAAGGAATTGAAGATAAATCATTAAAAACACCAAAAGCATGACAAAGAGCTTCTTTTTCAGCGATTGTGGCAACAACTTTCTTTTGTTTTAAAAGAGGAAGGAAATCATCTTTGCGAGATCCTGTTATTGATAAAATCGTTTCAAGGCGGACGTTTGGATCGATATCATTGAGCATTGCTTTAAGAATGTTATTCGTCTCATAAGTATTCATAATCGTAAAGAATTGAGGAAAAAAAGGTCTGAACTGTCTTGGAATCCTTTCCATTAATGCAGTAATATGACCTATTGCATGAGGATGTTTTCTTTGAGCCATATAAAAGCAAGCTTCAAGCCTTACCGGCAAATAATCGGAACGCATCGCCTTTAAAAGCATTTGATCTATTTGATCGTCCTGCAATCCTGCTAAAAAATGCAAAGAGGCAATCTGATGATGTGGTTCTTTCTTTTCAATGCCTTTGGATAGAATGTCCAAAGATTCTTTGGAAGCGGAAAGACCAGCCCCCATAAGAGTTAACTGAACTGTTTCACTGTCAGAGGATTGAATCCCTGCATTTAAAATTGATAAACAAAGCTGTTTTAAAAAAGTAAAACTGATGTTTTCTTGACTTGTCTCAAAGTAAGCTTCAAGTGCTGTATCAATACTTTTTGTATGCATTAAATAAAGGATGCGACTTTCTTCAGATGTTAAAGCACTTAATGAAATTATTAAAAAAAAGTTTAAAAAGAGTGTTTTTCTAAATAATCCCATAAGTCAATGCCAACATCATTTAATTTGTTAACGGTCAGTTGTATTGGAAGTCCCATAATATTGTAGAAACAGCCTTTGATTTCTTTAACAATAATGCTTCCAGCGTTTTGAATTGCATAACCTGCCGCCTTATCTTCAAAATAAAAGTGTTGATGATAAGTGTCTATGTGTTTTTTTGAAAGTTTACAAAAAGTAACTTCCGTTACTTCGGCATCACAAAAAATCTGCCCATTTTTCAATGTACAGACACTTGTATATACCTCATGGGTTTGTCCAGATAACTGTCTTAGCATTTCTTTTGCATGCGCATGATCGTCTGGTTTTTCAAATATTGTTCCTTTAAAGTGTACGATGGTATCGGCTGTTAATATTATGTCTTTTGGATAAAGATTTTGTAATGTCAAAGCTTTTCCTTTGGCGATTTCAATAACAAAATCTTTAACAGGAAGATCTTTTGAAATGCTTTTCTCATCGAACTGAGGAGAAGCTACTTTAAATGGAAGATTAAAAAAGCTTAAAATTTCTTTTCTTCTAGGAGAGGAAGAGCCTAAAATGATAGTCATAAAATTTTTCCTATGATACTTTTCCTTTGAAATTTTAAGAAAATGTTGTTTTTTTGTTAAAAAAAATAAAAAAAACGTGAAATATATCCTCAAACAATTTAAAATATTTAAAAAATTTTTATTACAAGGAGATGTAATATGTCAGTAGAAGTTATACAACAAGCAAGAACAGATTCAGCAGAGTCAACACAAAAAATCAAAGAAGTTGATAATAACACTAAAGATTATTTAATAAAAAAAATTGCAAAAAGAGTTTTCTTACCCATTACATTTTTTGCATCACTAGTAACATCACTAGCAACATCAATGTCTAAAAAAGTTTCAGTTGTAAAAGACTCTAATATAGAATTAGATTCCGAAACAGAAACTCAAGCAGTTACTGAAGAAACAGCTCAGCCAGCTGAAAAAAAATCAGTAATGACAGCTATTAAAAATACTACTTCAATATGTCTAAATCAAGTAGGTGCATTTTTTAAAGCTGTAGGTAATGTTGCTTGGAAAGTTGCTAAATCACCAGTTACTGGAACTATTCTTCTAGGAAACAAAATCGGTAATCTATTTCACAAAAAAAATTCTTTTCTAGATGATATTGATCCGACTTTATTTGATTCCGAAACAGAAGCTCCTGTTGTTCCAGCTGAAGTTGTAGCAGAAGAAGTTGAAGAAGCTCCTGTTGTTCCAGCTGAAGTTGTAGCAGAAGAAGTTTAGTGACCTCTAGATTATAATTAGTATTAATTATATTTTTACGCAAAAAAACCGATCAATTCATTTGATCGGTTTTTTTTAGCCATAGCAGGTATATAATTTTTTCACTCAGAATAAATACTCAAAAAAAAGACTTAAAAAATTCCATAAGAACTTTTTAAGTCTTTCGATTCAAATCAATAAACTTGATCGGTTATTTCTTAATTACCTTTTTAGTAGGCTTAGTTGCTACATAATCCACCCATATAGGCGAACTCCAAGCCATATGACCATCTTCTTGCTTTGCTCTTAGATAATAGTAAACAAAAGGTGGCTCTTCGGATTTTAAATCAATGACAACATCTTGAATTTTTTCAGAGTCATCAAATGCAAATTCAAAATCAGTTTTATTTGGTTCGAACTTTTTTAATACTTTTCCATTTCTAATCAATTCAACAAATTCGATCGATTTGATACCAATGACAAAACCTGAGATATGACGATTATATTCAAGACCTGGCTTTGTTTGAGTCGATAGCTCTGATCCCATAGGGGAATTGGCAACATTGATATTGATAAGCATTTTAGCACCAGTTGTAGCAAAGCAGGATTTTGCAGAGAGAGCTTGAAACAAAGATTCTCTTGTTTGATTTTTTGCAATAATTGCTGTCAAACCTGGAGTGTATTGTTTTTGATCGGATTCATAAAAAGAATCATAGATTCCACGATCATCCAATCCTCCAGCAACAAACCCGAAACGACAATTATTATTCAATGCATTCATAATCGATCCATCAGGTGAATAATTGGCCTTCTTTTTGGATTCTTTGCGGATAGGGAACAGATTTCCTTCTTTTTCTGCGCATTCAGAAGATCCCCAAGCATTGTAGATTTCTACAACTTTTTCAAATTCATTATTAAAAGATTTAAAGTCATATTCGCTATCAGGTCCCATTGTAAATGTAGGAATGGAAATTAAATCCTTAGGAGAATAGGTTTTATAGATTTTTTTTGCAGAATTGCTTTTCAAATCATCTTTTCTAAGGATAGGTTTATTTTCCTTTGAATAGATGAACTGTTTGATTCCTTCAGCTTTTGATTCACCAACATATTGGAATCCAGAAAAGCAAATAAATCGATCTTCTTCAGTAAATTCTGAGACGTTTTGGTTCATATTTTTCCAAAGATCGTTTGAGGTTTGTTCTTCTTTGTCAAAAGGTGAGATACCATAAAACTGATAAGACATATCATCGCGAAAATAACGAAGGCAACTTTCTATATTTTCTTCTGAATCATATCTCTCGGATTCACCATGTAAATTTCCCCAAAATAAGGAAAGTTCGGAATTTTCAAAACACTGAATAGGAGAAGAGTAGAACAAATCGCCGGTTTTTAAATTTTTAAGCTGTATTCTGTAAACTCCGTTCTCATTAAAATAGAGATTAGGAAGGGTAATAAATCCAGTTTCCGGAACAAAAATTTTCCAGCTGAAATTTTCTCTTAAATTTTCGTAACTCAGTTCAATAAGGGTATCTTCAGGGGCATTTGAAGTTAAGTTTCCATAGGCATCTTCAAAACGTACAATAACATCGAAACGCTTGTTTTTTGAGACATACGAAGGAGCAATAATTTTTAAATTAGATAAGACATTGCCCCGAATATCCAGGTAGAATACATCCGATTCCTTGTATTGACCTTTACCAGTTGTATCAACAGAAATATGAAAAGGCTTACGACGTTGATTAAAATGCTGGGCTTGGTTACCACTATTTTCATCATCTTTTAAAGCCGTTCCTATGCAAATACTGAATTGATTACCTTCTAAAACTTCTTTAGGAAGAGTAAATTCATAAGAATAAAAATATTCATCATCTGTTTCTTTTGCACTAATCGTTTTACCATCCGGCATTTCTGCCCAAATAATATTGGATTTTTTCTTTACATCCGTTTGAGGAATCTCCCAATCAAAATCACGATCATAACTTTCAATAGCGAATTTAATCTTTGTTCCTTTCGGAAGATCGTTTGCTGTCGTATAAATGAATTTCCATGTTCCTTTCTGACCAGCTTTAACAAATTTAGGTTCGCAATAACATACCGATCTTCGCATATATTCTCCTTAATAATTACGATTAGATAAATAGAATTATATTGTGCCTTAAAAACTATCTTTTTTCAAGAAGCGACTAAGATTTTTTATGAAGAATTATTTTAACTTTTTCAATTTTTCTTTCATCGGATTTAATAACTTCTATTTCAAGTTCTTCAATATGAAGTTTCCATCCCTTGGCAGGAATAGTTCCCGCTCTATGAAAGATATAACCACCGATTGTTTCATATTCCGGATTATGGGGGATATGAATATCCAATTGATTCTCTAGATCTATAATACTCATTTTAGCATCAACTACATAACCTTCTTTATTAGGCAGGGAGACATATTGTTCCATCGCCTCAGTATCATACTCATCTTGAATCTCGCCAACAAGCTCTTCCAAAATATCTTCGATTGTTACAATTCCTTCCATTCCACCATATTCATTTACGATAATCGATAAATGAGTTTTTTTATTTTTAAAATCATTGAAAAGTTTTGAAATATTTTTATTTTCAGGAGAAAAAATTACAGGTTTGACAATAGATTCTATCGGCTGCAATAAAATAGATGGATCTTCTTTAGCAAACTGCTTGAGCAAATCCTTATACATCAAAACACCGATAATATTGTCCAGTTTGTCTTTATAAATAGGAATACGGCTATAATCTTCATTTGAAAAAGATTTTACAGCATCGATCATCGTAGTTTTTGCCGGCAGCGCAAAGACATCCACTCGTGGAATCATAATTTCACGTGCGGCTTTATCATTAAAAGTAATGAAAGACTCCAAAATTTTCTTTTCGTTTTTATCTAATGAATCTTTCAATTCCGTCTCTAGCATCATTCCCTTTAAATGAGTTTGAATAGATTCAGATTCCTCATCATCTTTGGAATTTATTTGAAATATAGCTAGCAGTTTCAAAAAAATATAAGTCACAGGAAAAAAGACAAATAAATACAAAGAAGAAAAGAAAATCGCAATTTTTAAAGAAATATGAGTGTATTTCAAAGCAAAAAAGCGTCCGATAAAATCAAAAAACAAAATGAGTGCAATCATCAGGGCAATAAAAACAATATAGTGACTGACAAGATCTTTTGAGAAGTTTTTAAATAATGTAGAACTAAAAGGGGAGTTGAATGTCAGAAAAACAATGGAAAGAGACCCAAACAAAATCAAAAGAATTTGTTTAGTCAAGCTAACGTTTAATTGCATGTTTTCATAACTATTTTCAGGAAAAAACTTTCTAAAAAAAGAAAAGAAGAGAAACTTTTGTTTTCTCTCATGACAGAAATCCGTAAATTGAAACCGTCCAAGTTCCAAAAGAGCTGTGCTAAGCATAGAAAGGAAAAGTATGCCGAAAAATATCACTATTAACATGAAACTGGATGAAAAAAATAAAGAAGATTGAATTGTTAAGCCCATAATTTTGTATGCTTGGCGCAAATCCCTAACTTATTGTCTTTTAATAACTGCATATAATATTTTTCTTTTTTACGCATTATTTCTTTGTCTTTTTCTTGAATATCATCATATCCGATTAGGTGCATCAATCCATGAATGAGGTATAGAGTCGTTTCATCAAAGGGGCATATACTGTGCTTCTCAGCATATGTAATTGCTGTTTCAGGGCAAACAAAAACCTCTCCCAAATACTGATAATCTAAGCTGTCTTCTTCATCTATTGGAAAGGTAATACAATCTGTAGTTGTCGGGTCATTGAAATGAATTTGGTGCATCTCTTTGATCGTTTTTGTATCTACAAAAACTATAGAAACTTCATCACAAAAAACACCCTCATTTTCTAAAACGGCTTTAACTTGTTTTGTTATATGCTTTTTAGAAAGCTGATGAGGGCGTGATAAAATAGTAAGGTCTACTTTCAATCTTAAACAGGTGTTTTAGGGAGACCGGTAACGCGTTTATTTTCGTCTGCTTTCCATTTCCCTAATTTTTTAAGTTTTTCGATTCTTTCAAAACGCTTCAAAACGTTTCTTTTCTGTCCGCCTTTACTAGCTTTTCCGTAACTTTTATGTCTTGACATCTCTTATATCCCTTATACCGCTTTGATTTTTGAAATAAATGTCTGTGCTATTTCAACAGCATTTTCGTGCTTTTTAAACCCATCTTCCAACTGATCTTTTTTAGAACCAGTTTTTATGTTCTGAGGGTAGTGTCTTTTTCTTGGAGATTGATTTCTTCTTTCCCCTTGCTTACTCATACGTGTCATTGCAGTTCTCCACTAAGTTTTGGTGAAAATTTTAATATTTATGAAAAAATTTCGCAAGGACATTTCTTATAGGAGTAGAGTTTATCTTTATTCTAGGAGAGCATAAAGCTCTTTACTAAAAAAATTTTGATGATTAAAAAATTTAATAAAAAGGGGAAATATTATGCAATTGCATTTGATGAGGCACGGTGAAGCTAATCCTGTAATTCTTGATCCAGAAAAGGGTTTGTCTCAAAAAGGAATTCTAATAACTAAAAAAATAGCTGATTTATTGAAAAAACAAGAAATACATCTAGATATTATTTTTACCTCTTTCAAAAAAAGAGCTTTGCAAACAAGTGAAATAATGCAAAAAGGCTTAGGAAATCCCGAAATCATCTCATTATCGATATTAGATCCAAATGAAGATCCTACAGAGCTACTGGCTTATCTCAAAAACTCTCAAGAATTTAAATCAGTATTAATTGTAGGTCATTTACCCTTTTTAGAAAATCTAGTGACATTATTGATGCCCGATATCAAAAAACCTATCAAATTCGAAAATTCTGATTTTTGTACTTTTGAAATTCAAAATTTCGACTCAAAACAAACTAAATTTCTTCAGTTTTATTCATCTAATTAGATGGATTCATTTCTGTTTTTTCCAGTGAGGTAATCATACCACATGACACCGTAAATTTAATGGTTTCTTCATTGGACATTTGAATTTTTTGAGCTTTTTCTTCCGGCAGCATAAGAAGATATCCTGAAATAGGGTGGGGTGCTGTCGGTACAAAAACAGAAACTAATTTCTTGCCAGATTTTTCCATACATTCTTGGGGCACATCTCCTGAAAGAAAGCCAATGGCATGACTTTTCTCATGAGGGAAAGGAACCATTCTAGACTCTTTAAAAGCCTTACGATCCTTTTTATCTGTGATCACAGCCCCAATAATATCTTTGATTAATTTAAAGATTGTTTTAACTACAGGAATTTTAGAGAGGATAGCGTTTGCCCAATTGACAAGAGTTTTAAAAAACAGCCATCTAGCGGTAAATCCAAGAACAAAGATAAAACCTGCCAAGATCATCAAAATAAAAATGCGAGAGATAAAAGTGATTGCTTCAGGCGCTTTAACGAGCAAATCATCAAGCATTGTAAAGCGTTTAATGATATCTGTTGTTAAATCAATAAATGGAGAGGTTAAAAAATCCAATAAGAAAAGGACAACAAGTACTGTAAACACAACAGGAAGGGTGATAATCAAACCTGTAATAAAAGAACGTTTCATTGGATTTTCTCCTTTGTTGTATCAGGTTGAATAACACCACAGGAAACAACGTATTTAATGGCATCTTCTGTCTTCATATCAAGATAAATCAAATCCTTCCGATCAAACATAAGCAGAAAACCTGACGTAGGGTTCGGAGTTGTCGGAATGAAAACAGAAATCAAATCCTGATTCAATGTTTCCTTGCAAGTCTGAGGAGATTCCCTGCTGACAAGCCCTATGCTATAAGTTTCTATAGAAGGGAAAGGAACTAAAACAACTTGTTTAAATGAGTTTTGATTCGTTAAAAAAAAGGAGTTGATAATTTCTTGAGAAGTTTTATAAACCTTATTAATGATTGGAATCTTGTGCAAAATCTTATCGCTGGTTTTCAAAAGGGTTTTTACTAAAAACCACTTGGCTATATACCCAATTGCAATAATCAAAATAAACAAACCAATAAGGATAATAATCTGACTTGTATAACGAATCATCTGTTCTCTTGAAAAAAGGCCCATCCCCCAATGCTGAATCTGAGTTGTCGCAAGAACATTCGAAACTATGCCAATAAAAGGTTTTGTTAAGAAGTTTACAATAAAAACAATGATGGCAATCGTTAATGTCAGGGGAAGAAATATGACAAGACCTGTAAGGAAGTATTTTTTCATGCAATACCTTATCGAATTATAAGTTAAGCCTATCAAAAAGAAACATTTATGTCTTAATTTTTTTCTTTTGAGAAACCCATGGATGATCTTTAATGAGATAGCGCCAAGGTTTCAATGCAAATTCTTGTGCATAATCAATACCTATTCTTTTACAAGAGATGATTTCATCATCTGTATAAGCTTTATTATTCTCAATCCAGATAAGATCTTTTTTAAAAGGTATCTGATTATGCTCCATTCCAATTCCAAGAGCTTTTGTAACACAGGCGGGACCACAAGTTAAGGATAAATCAAGTTGTTGTTTGTTTCTTCTTTTGAGCATTGTTTCTATACCTATCAATGGCTCAATACTTCTTATTAAGATGGCGTAGGGCTCTTCTTTTTTATGAGTAACGATATTTAAAAGGTGATGCAATCCATAACATTTGTAAATATAAAGAATCCCTCCTTCTTCATACATGGGCCTAGTTCTTTTAGTTTTTCTACCACCATAGGCATGACAAGCCTTGTCTTCAATTCCTGCATAGCTTTCCGTTTCAGTAATGATTCCAGCTGTGATCCTATCATCTATATTCGTATACAAAATACAGCCTAAAAGACTTTTGGCTATATGGTGCACATCGGCATTTAAGAAAAAATCTTTTGGTATTATGCAAGAGCCCATGTTATCTCTTGTTGAATCAGATCAATATTCACCATCAGAAGATCTATTTTTTGTCCTAGCATCATTTTTCTGCCGGTTTTTGTTCCTTTCATCATCATCGAAGCTGGATTATATTGATAATAATCATCATCCATTTCAGAAACATGGATTTTCCCTTCAAGACCATAGTGATCGATATCGAAAAAAATTGCATAAGGTTTAATTTTAGTAATCGTCGCCTTGAATTTATGACTTGGTTTCTCCTCTTGAAGAAGTCGCATTTTTTTCAAGGTGACAACAGAAGATTCAGCAATAAAGCTTTTTCTTTCTCTTAAAGAGCAATGCGCCGCAATTTCTTCCAATTTTTCGATAGGATCTTTTTCAAATAAAAGCCTATGCAAAACTAAATCGGAATACCTTCTGATAGGACTTGTAAAATGAGCATAATTTTCCAAAGCAAGACCATAATGACCTAAATTTTTATCCGAATAGATAGCAAGTTTCAAATTTCGAATAAACAATATGGATAAAAATTCATTATAAGGGCTTTTTTTGATCTGAATAAAAATCTTTGGCAAATCATCTAAAGTAGGTTTAGGAGGTATTTTAAAGTTCAATATACGAAGTATTGAGAAAAACTCTTTAAAATCTTTTATATCGGGGTTTTCATGAACTCTAAAAATCACTTGTTTGTTTTGAGAAAGAAGATAGGTTGCTACAGTTTCATTTGCTTTCAGCATAAATTCTTCAACTAGTTGATGAGAAACATCATACTGGACAGTAATAATTTTTTTCGGAATACCTTCATCATCAACAATAACTTTTTTCTCATCCAATGCAAAATCAATACTGCCTCTTTCCTTTCTTTTTTGATTAAGTAGAAGAGCCAAATTTTTAAGATTTTGTAATAACTCATAATGGGGGAGAGAAGGATCATTTGAATTAATTACTGCATATGCATCTTCATATGAGAAGCGTTTCTTGCTATGAATAATTGAACGACTGATTCTTCTATTTACTAAATTACCAGAAGGATCAAACTCCATGAAAACAGACGCCGCCAATCGATTGATATACGGTTTTAAACTACATAAATTATCAGCAAGTTCTTTAGGCAGCATGGAAATGCATTTTGTTGGAAAATAGGTGGAGTTGGCGCGTTTGTAAGCCTCCTTATCCAAATGAGAGCCTTTCCTCACATAATATGTCACATCCGCTATATGAACGCCTAAATGATAATGCCCCTGACTATCAATAGTTAAAGAAAGAGCATCATCGAAATCTTTGGCCGTTTTAGGATCGATTGTTATAATTTCCTCATCTGTCAAATCCACTCGATCAGGATGATCCGATACTAAAATTTCCTGTTTGAATTGTTTCAATTCTTCGATGATTTTTTCATCGAAGTCATCTGTTAGCTGAAATCTTAATAATGCCGCATCGAGATCCTTGGATGGATCTTTTATCGAACCGATTTTATCTATGATTTTACCGTCGATTTCATCTTTTTTATCCCAGTCAGTAATGGAAACAACAACCCGGTCTCCGACATGGTATTTACTACTTTTAATAGTGATATAGGGCACATCTACCAAATCCGGCAGATAAACATCCAATATCCCTTTCTTTTTTGATTCAATAATCCCCAGGTATTCTTTTTTGGAGCGTTTAACAACTTTATCGACAATTCCTTCATAGCCTTTGGGAGATTCACTCAAAACCTCTATTTCTACCAAATCACCATCGATTGCCGTATTCAAACGTTCAAAGGGGATGAATACCTCAAGCTTTGGACTTACTGCGACAAATCCAAAACCTCTTGGGTGAACAGAAATAGGCCCTTGGAACTTTTTATTGATTATTGAATGGGTAATAGGGGAGATTTTCCCTTTGTAAATCTCAAGTTTTTTCTGTTTTTTAAGGTTTTTCAAAGCTTCTTTATAAAAAAAGACCTCTGTTTCAGATAATTGAAGATTCTCAAGCAATTTCCTTTCTGAAATAGGCATGGTCCTTTCTTCAAAAAAACATAGTATTTTTTGACTGATATCAGAGATAATTCTTTGGATTTTAACGGATTTTTTCATTGAAGTCTTTATTGTTATTTCCCTTAGAATAAATTTTATGGATTATTTACTCAAACTATTACTTTAAAAGTGTTTAATTTCAGAAAATTGATTAATAATTAATAAAATGGTAAAATCTTAACACAATCCTAACAAAAAAAAGAAAAATTATGCCGGAAATCCAAGCACCTATTCGTAAGAAGCCCATTAATTTCGAAAATTATTCTCATCCTGACTTTTTAGAAAAATTGTCAAAAAGGATTCATTCATACGTACACTGTTTTTTGATAGATCGATATAAAATTAGAAATGAGCTTTTTGTAATTTATAGAAGTGTCCTGCCTATTCAAGAAATTCCTTTCAAAGATCACGAGCTGCAACTAACAACTTACATCACTTATCAATATTTTTTTCATTATTACAAGAATCTAATAAACAATCCTTATTGTTCAACTAAAGACCCTATTTTCATCCTTCTTTTTAAAAGATCCTTTTCAAAAAGGGGATTTCAAAGGCTGTTACGTGATGGGTTAGAAATTTATTTAAAACAATTACCTCAATCTCCTTTTCATTTAAGGTGCTTAAAACAATTTTATTTAATTCATATCCAACATGTTGACGATGTAGATATATTGAAAGCATTTATTAATCATCTAGAATCCTTTCAATTCAATGAAGAAGAACTATTTAGCATTTATGAACATTTTGTAACTCAAAGATGTGATGAAAGCGTAAACCATTTATTTGAAAATATTCATAAATTCAACTTCTTAAATATTGATTATGAAAGACTTGAAGATGTTTTATACAAAAGAGATACTCAAAGTCCCGATCATCTGAGAATTCTACAAACTAGATATAGTCCAGAATTACAAGAAATAGATCCAATCGATCTTATTTAATAAAAATTACTTTAATTGAATAAAACAAATAATTTTGTTATAATAATATATCCAATAATAAGAGGTTTATATGAAAAGCAAAATTATTAAAATCATTTCTTTCCTTCTTTTAGGATGCGGATTAATCTTTGGTAAACAAATCTTTGCCAATACACCTTCTCAAGAAGTCATCAATAATGTGCAGCAAGAACAAGTAATCCATCCCACATATAAGGCGATTACAGGTCCAGAAGAAGTGATGATGCATTTTCCAAAAAATCCAACTGATTTACATGACAAAGCTATCGATAAAAAAATCTATAATGGCGCTTTTTTACAATTTTCAGATAACGAGATGATGAAATATACCGTCAAACAGAATGTTGAAGATTATTCCATCGAACAGTTAATGAACAATTCTTTAAAAGATCTACAAAAAGCTTCTTATCATATCGATAAGGCAATAGTTGTTAAAAACACCCAATATCCAACAGCGATTATCCAATACGAACATAATGGCATGCAATACACAAAACAAATCGTTTTAACTCCTTATAACGAATACGAATTTTCAGCATGTAGAGATCTTGCCAGCAACAACCAAGCTGTCTTTGATCAATTCTTCAAAAGTATTCAAATTAAAGACTTATATTAATTTTTTTGGTCCCTTACAAATTTATATTCTGCTTTCGATATAAATAACTGTTAGGGACTAATTTTTTTCCTTTCATTGCATTTCTTCTTTTTTTTCCATAAACTATAGTTTTATCCAATGAAACTAGTTTATTATGGCACTTATACAAGTAGATAATTTATCGAAGCAATATGGGGAAAAGATCCTATTCAACAATTGCAGTTTTTCTATTGAAAAGGGAGAGAAATGCGCACTTGTCGGAAGAAATGGAGAAGGGAAAACAACCCTTTTCAAAATGCTACTGGGACTTGAGCATGAAGATAGGGGAGAAATCCAAATAGTTAAAGATTATCGTATAGGTTATCTGGAGCAACATCTTTCTTTTCATCATGAAGATATTTTACAAGAAGTGATGAGCGCTGCTCAAAAAGAGGATAAGGATAAAGACTACCTTGCTGAAAAGATCCTATTCGGTCTTGGATTTGAACAAGAAGATTTAAAAAGATCCCCAAAGGATTTTTCAGGAGGATACCAACTGAGGATCAATTTAGCCAAAGTTCTTGTTTCGGATCCGGACTGTTTGTTTTTAGATGAACCTACCAACTACTTGGATATTCTATCTATACGATGGCTAGAGGAATTTTTACGTAAATGGTCCAAAGAACTGATCATTATTTCCCACGATCAAAGTTTTTTAAATGCAGTTATTACCCATGTAATAGGAATCCATCGCCATAATACCCCTAAGATCAAAGGGGATACCCATAAGTATTATGAACATATCGCACTTCAAGATGAAATCTACGAAAAAACACGTCAAAATTTAGAAAAAAAACAAGAAAAATACGAAGACTATATTAGAAGATTTGGAGCCAAAGCAACAAAGGCCTCTCAAGCAAAATCAAAAGAAAAAGCGCTCAAAAAGCTCGGATCATTGGAAAAACTTATTTCCATGCAAAATTTGAGTTTTTCCTTCAATGAAAAACCTTTTTTCGGAAAAAAGTTCGCAAACATTACTTCTATAGAGTTTTCTTATCCTGATAGTAATTTAGAACAAAAGCTTATCTCAAATTTTTCATGTCAAATTGAAAAAACCGACCGAATCGCTCTCATTGGAAAAAACGGATTTGGAAAATCCACTTTACTAAAACTGATAGCTCAAGAAATCAAGCCTGATAATGGTTATGTTTCTATATCTAGAGATATTTCCATCGGCTATTTCGGCCAAACAAACATCTCAAGACTGAATCCAAACTGCACAATTGAAGAAGAGGTTACTTTTTCCAATACAGATTTGGAGATCAGTCAAGTCCGATCGATTTGTGGAAAAATGCTTTTTTCAGGATCAGATGCCGACAAAAAGATTCAAGTCCTGTCAGGAGGAGAAAAAAGCCGCGTTTTACTAGCTAAAATCATTGCCAAGCCTTGCAACCTTCTTCTTTTGGACGAACCTACCAACCATCTTGATATGGAGTCTATTGAAGCGTTAATAGAGGCTTTAAACGATTATTCCAAAGCTTTTATCATCGTATCCCATAATGAAGAGATCTTGAATCGTCTCAATCTTACAAAACTGATCGTATGTCATAAAAATTCCCAGGAGCTTTTCTTAGGAAACTACTTGGAATTTTTAGAAAAAAGGGGATGGGATGAGGAAAACACAGAAGCTATAAAAGAGAATATTCAAAAGAAAGGAACCCTTCTTCAAAATCTTTCCAAAGAAATCAGGCGTAAACAGCAAGAAATGAATAAAATTGAGAAAAACATCTTGTCTTTTGAAAGAAAAATAGAAGAAAAAAGCAGATCTTTGGAACAAGCAACCGCTACTAACAACGTCGATGAAATCGCTCAATTATCTACAGAAATAGCAACTTTGCAAAAAAACATTGAAAAGCTTTTTGATGATCTTGAAAGAATCGAAACAGAAATTCAGTCTATGAAAAATTAATCTATTTTTCATGTTTATCTTCTGTATGCACAAAAACTTCCCTAACTGGATAAGGAATATCAATATTATTTTCTTTTAAAGCCGTTTCAATTGCCCATAGGTAACGCGATGTAGTTGATTCCGGTGGTAATTCTTTTTGATATTCATTAACCCAAACAATCAACTCAAAATCAATGCTACTATCACCAAAGCCTTTTAACCAGACTAGGGGAGGACGAGTTGAAAGAGTGATAGGAACTTTTTTTGCAGCTTCAATAATGATTTTTCTAACCTTATCTTTATCTGCATCGTAGCTAACACCAAACTGTATCCTCACTCTTCTAATTTTTTCAGATAACGTCCAATTCGTGAATCGTTTTAATACTAGATCTGAATTAGGGACTAAAATCTCCAGATTATCCAAAGTCTTAATTAAGGTAGTTCGAACATTGATCGCCATCACAGTTCCTTGTTCGCCTGATTCTAGCTGAATAAAGTCTCCGATACGGATATTCTTTTCTAAAAGCAAGATAATACCAGCAATAAAATTGCTAAAAATATATTGCAACCCAAAACCAATACCTATACTCAAAGCTCCGGCAATATAGGCAAAAGCTGTCAAATCCAATCCAATTGAAAGACTTGCAAATAATATCGAAAAGCCAAAAATCACATAGAACATCAATCGACTTAGGGTATACATGCTCGATGCAGACAATGCCTCATGACGCATACCTAAACGCACCAATATTCGTTTTGAATATTTGGAAAGGTAATAACCTACAATAATAATCAGGAAAAATTTTAATATTTTCCATAAGGTAATGACTGTTTCGCCGATATTGAATAATTTATAATGTAATAAATCAATCACCTTTCGAGCTTTAATTTTTGCTTGCAAGTAGTAAGTGGCTACTTTATCTTTTAAAGATACATGTTTTTCATGTGCTAGATTCACAAGCTCCTGTAGCATAATCTGGGCATAATCCAGCTTATCTTGCAATTTCTGCAATTCTACCATAATCTTTTTACTATTATCCAAAAGCTTATTTGCATTACTTTTTTTGGCTTGATTGTCTGTGATATCCAAAACCTGATTGTACCTAAATTGAGCTTCCTTTTGCCAAGATTTATATTGATTTTGAATTTTATCGATTTTGGTTTGTATTTGATCTAAAAAATCAAATAGAGACTGTTTTTCTTTCGTTTTCTGGAATACTTTGTAAAATTCCAAGGAGAGTTGATCCAATTGAATATCAAGAATCAAAGAATTATATAAAATATTCTGCAAAAGATATTCCTGCGATAAAAGCAAAAATTTTTGTGAAAGTAAGTTTTTCTCTCTTTCATATGTGATTTGATCGTAGAGAGCATCAATTT
The DNA here is from genome assembly GCA_035447625.1 of Chlamydiales bacterium. Classification (GTDB taxonomy): domain Bacteria; phylum Chlamydiota; class Chlamydiia; order Chlamydiales; family SM23-39; genus DAOTHK01. The sequence continues at coordinate 588 of DAOTHK010000007.1, read as the reverse complement.
TTGTAGAATAATTTGTTAAAAGCTTATGCTTTTCACTAATTTCCTTTTCCAAATCTTCCTTAAAATCTTTTGGGAAAACCAGCCTTGATTTTGCATATGATATTTCGGTCTCTTTCAAATCAATCATTTGGTTTTGAAGTTGAAGTTTCTTTTGGTTTTTATCCTGCTGTATTGAAGCCAGAGCAATCGAAAGCCTCATTTCCATTAATTGAATGCCTAAAATCAGTTTATCATAGGAAGGTTGGTCCAAATTTTGGTATTGCTGTAATTCGTTGTTATAGAGATGGTTTTTCTTAGATATAGCTTGATTTTCCAATTCATTTTGCATCTTCAACATCTGATATTCATCATTCAATTGATTCTGCTCTTTCAACATATTAACAAGCATATCAAAGCTATACTGATCCTTCTTCTCAAAAGAAAGAGGTTTTTCAGTCACAATTTTTTTACTTCTTTTTTCAAAGGAGGATACAAATAGTTCTTGGAGTTTCAATATTTCATTCGTTAAGATTTTTCGATATTTATCTGGAGCATCTTTTTGATATTGATCTAAAAGGTTAAAAAACCGCTTTTTTCTAATCTCATACA
>DAOTHK010000006.1:0-23828 GCA_035447625.1 Chlamydiales bacterium | reverse complement strand
GAAGTACTTTCTACAAATGGAGACACTCACCTTGGTGGAGACGACTTTGATGAAGTAATCATTCATTGGATGCTCGATGAATTTAAAAAAGAAAATGGCATCGATTTATCCAAAGACAAAATGGCTTTGCAAAGATTAAAAGATGCTGCCGAAAAAGCAAAAATCGAACTATCCGGAACACAAACCACTGAAATCAACCAACCATTTATCACAATGGATGCATCAGGTCCAAAACATTTAGCTTTAACTTTAACAAGAGCACACCTAGAAAAACTTTGCCATGACCTTATCGAAAGAACCAAAGGACCATGCGAAAAAGCACTTAAAGATGCAGGTGTTTCAACAAGTGAAATCGACGATGTCTTGCTCGTTGGAGGAATGACACGTATGCCAGCTGTTCAAGAAAAAGTGAAAAGCATTTTTCATAAAGAACCGCATAAAGGCATCAACCCAGACGAAGCTGTAGCATCAGGAGCTGCTATCCAAGGAGGAATTATCGGTGGAGAAGTAAAAGACATTCTACTTTTAGACGTTGTTCCTTTAACACTTGGCATTGAAACACTTGGTGGAGTAATGACTCCTTTAATCGAAAGAAATACCACTATTCCAACTCAGAAAAAACAGGTGTTTTCAACAGCTGCAGACAATCAACCAGCTGTAACGATTGTAGTATTACAAGGAGAGCGCCCAATGGCATCTGACAACAAGGAAATTGGTCGTTTCGATTTATCTGATATTCCACCAGCGCCTAGAGGCGTTCCTCAAATTGAAGTTGCTTTTGACTTAGATGCGGATGGTATTTTGCATGTTTCCGCTAAAGACAAACAATCTGGCAAGGAACAAACAATCAAAATTGAAGCAAAATCTGGCCTTTCTGAAGAAGAAATTCAAGCAAAAGTCAAAGAAGCTGAAGCACATGCCTCAGAAGACAAAAAGAAAAAAGAAGCTATTGAAGTTAAGAATGAAGCAGAAGCTTTAATCTTCAGAGCAGAAAAATCTTTATCAGAATATAAAGATAAACTTCCTCAAGATATTGCTTCGCAAATTCAATCAAAAGTAGACGCTTTAAAAGAAGCTGTAAAAACAAACAATACAGAAACTATTAAAGCAGCAACTAATGATCTTCAATCACATATGCAAAAAATTGGAGAAGAGCTTGCAAAAGCTGGTAATGCAACTCCAGGAGCTACTCCAAATACTGAAAACAAACAGTCATCTTCAAAAGATAATATCGAAGATGCTGATGTTGAAATCCTAGATGACGAAGATAAAAAATAAAAATATCTAAACATCGAAAAATCAAAAGGGAAAATGAATTTTTCATTTTCCCTTTTTTTCTATGAATGAATAATTTGAAACTTCTGTTTAAATTGCAAGATCCTAAGCACCCTCAAGTCCAATTCTTCCATTGAAATCTCTCCAGATAGAACAGCCTGATAAATCGCATCCATCGCCTCAGGAATAATCTGAAAAAGTAATTCATCTACTTTTTCTGATATATGTTCACCATATAATAGAAAATGATTACCTGCTTTAAATGCCATCACTGAAATTTCCGACACAGTAAAATGATTCATCAATGCTTTCATATTCAATGCATCGGTAATAATTATACCTTTATAATTCATCTTATTTATCAATAAATCTTGAATAATGGAATAAGACAAAGAAGCTGGATAATTAGACAAAACAGGAATAAATAAATGAGCGCTCATAATACATGCTATATTTTCTTGAATCAATTTTCTAAAAGGTACAAGCGCTTTTTTATTTAAAGCAGGCATAGTAAGAGGTATCAAAGGAAGTTCATAATGAGAATCAATAAAAGCCTCCCCATGTCCTGGAAAATGTTTTCCGCAGGCAGCGAGACCACTATCCTCTATTCCCTTTGCTACATAATAACCTTTCAAGGCAACCATCTCAGGATCTTCGCCAAAACAACGTTTCTTTAAAGTTGGCGCGGTATTATCCACAATAACATCCACAACAGGAGCCAATACCACATCTACAAGAGCTTTTTTACATTGGTTTGCAATTTGTACCCCTAAAGAATAAAAAACTTCCTGATCCGTAATTTCTTCCAATTCATAATTTTTTGGCAAAGGCAATGCATCGATAATCCGCATGCTAGCTCCCCATTCAGCATCCTGAAATACTAAAAAAGGAACTTTTGCAAAAGAACGCAACTTCAAAACCATAGCTTCTTGTGTTCTATATGTCGCCATCTTTGGAAGAACACCACCAATACCATATTCCTTAATTAAAGAAATCACCTGATCAACATGATAATCATTACGCAAAGGACATACTGGAATCACAAATAACTGTCCGATTTTTTCGGTAACAGTCATTTGATTCAATAGATCTTCTGCCCATGAAGAACCATGGGCAAAAGAAACAAAAAAAATTAAATATATGCTAAAAAAACCTTTGAACAATTCTTGCCACATCATGATAAGTCATAAATATAAATGCTAAGATGAGCAAAATAACAAAGGGAAGAATAATTTTTTCCATTGTCTTATGTTGCATAGGTTTTTTACGAATAATTTCAATGCCGTAAAAAAGAATATGCCCTCCATCTAAAGGAGGTATAGGTAATAAATTAATAATACCTAAATTCAAACTGATCAAAGCAATCCAATAAAGAGCTTCTTTAACCCCAAGAGACCAACTATGTTTGACAATCTGAACGATTCCTACAGGCCCTGCCAAGTACTTAGGGCTAACTCCCCCTGTAACTAAATTATAAAGCATCTCATAAATATCTTTAAAAGAGTCGTAAAAAAGTTTAATAGGGGACGGATTATAACGAACTTTTCGATCCATAAGACCTATACCAAGCATATAGCGATTTTCTTCTTTTGCAAGATACTGCATGGCTTTTGCTTTTTGCTCCGGATCCTTAATTGAATCTATCTCTTCTTTATATTTTGCCAAATTAGAACCTTGCAACTTGAAAAAATCCTTTCCTTTCATAGGCACTATTGGATCGAGCAAATGACAGTGTTTTGTAGATTTAATCTGTTTTAAAGTACCAATAGAGCGAACAATAGAAGAAACCTCTTTTGAATAAAGACTTTCTTGATAAGCCGTATCAATTGTCTTCCAAGAAATCGGTTTTGATGCATTTGCATCATTTTGAACAATCATCAAAAGATTTTTATTTTGTAATTTTTCCAAAATATCTGAAGAGCTAAAAACACGTTTTCCATTTATTGCAATAATCCGATCACCATTTTTAAACGGAGTAAAGAATTGTCTTCGATCAGAATAATAACTTGCTATTTCACTTTCTAAGCGTTCATCAACAAATTGATAAGACCTTCCAATATATCTTCCTTCTTTAAGTATGAAAGGAAAAACGAACAAGTCCTTCACTTTAGTTTTGATTCCTTTTTCAAACTTCCAATCATCTAAATCATCATATGCCGTTTGTGTAATACGAAGATCTCGAACCTGCACTAAAGGAGCTTTAACATGCATAATTTTTTTATTACGAATAATCGTACAAAAAACACTTTCCTCATTAATAACCGATGAAAGTTGTTTAAGTGAAAAAACAAATTCCCCATTCACCCAAACTATCTGATCTCCTGAATGCAAACCCACATTGAACATTGGAGTATTTTCTAAAATAGGATTAGGTTGACCTTGGATAGTTTTGTTATAAATTAAATATTGAGCAGGTTCTAAGACTCCAATTGTTTTCAAGCCTTGAACATATTTTGGATGCTCATAGGTATTTAATGAAAAATCAAATGCTGTTTTTTTCAGATCATAATAATTTATCATGTTTCCTTGAATTTGATGTACATCTTGCTTAGTCACCATTGCTTTTTGTAAATCTTTAAACTCATTATAAACATGTCCATTATAACGAAGAATTTGATCACCTTCTCTTATGCCTAAAGCGTATAATTCAGACTGGTTATCTATTTCTCCTACCAAATGAGAATATTCTTTATAAGGCTTCAGTCTGCCTCCTGTAAACCAAATCGCAATAAAGATTAAAAAAGCAAAAATCAAATTCACAAAAGGTCCTGCAAAAGCAACCTTTATTCTTGAAAAAGGAGATTTAGCAAAATAACTTTCAGGATCCAGTTGTATAGGATGTTTCTGATCAGCATCATCCATTCCTAAAATTTTGACATATCCTCCAAAAGGAATAATCGCAATTTGCCATTTTTCTTCCCCTACCTTCCATGAATATAAAGGTTTTCCAAATCCGATTGAAAAAATTTCAACTTTCATTTTTTGTCTTTTAGCCATCAAATAATGACCAAGTTCATGAATAAAAATGAGAATTCCTAACGCTAAAATAGCTAAAATAAAATAAAAAATCGTTGTAATCATATTCCCCTATATATTTGTTGCTCTCTCAAAAGCTTCTTGCTCAACAGCTAAAACCTGGCTTAAATCTAACACATCCTGCAGCTGATGTGAAGACATTAATTTTTCTAACTTTTTAGGAATTTCCATCCACGAAAATTCTTCATTTAAAAATCTTTTCACAATCACTTCATTTGCAGCATTCAAAAAACACGGCATAGACTTACCCTCCTCTAATGCATCATATGCGAGCTGCAAACAAGGAAAACGCTGTTTATCCGGAGGAAAAAAATCAAATGAATGTTGAATACCAAAATCAAAATAATCAATCACAGCCGATTTTCTTACAGGATAATTTAATGCATATTGAATTGGAAGCCTCATATCAGGATTCGATGACTGAGATAAAATCGACCCATCCACATATTCAACAAAACTATGAAAAAAACTTTGAGGATGCACCACCACATCAATTTTTGAACTATCAACATTAAAAAGATAATGAGCTTCAATAACTTCAAGGCCTTTATTCATCAAAGTAGAAGAATCAATCGAAATTTTCTTACCCATACTATATGTAGGATGTTTCAAAGCATCTTTCAAAGTTACTTTTTCAAGCTGCTCCATTGAATATTTTACGAAAGGCCCTCCTGAAGCTGTAAGAATAATTCTTTGAACATCTTTATTATGATTATTTTGCAAACATTGAAAAATAGCACTATGCTCAGAATCCACAGGTATTAATTCAGCCTGGTGTTTTTTTAACGCACTATTTACAAGATCTCCTGCCGCGACAAAGACTTCTTTATTTGCAATAGCCACTTTTTTATTATGTTCAATTGCTTTCAAAGTCGGCATTAAAGCAACTGAACCACTTATTGCAACAACGATAATATCTGCATCCTCCAAAGAGGCCAAAAGATTCAATCCTTCAATTCCATAATGCAAGTCACATTCAAAACTTTCTTTTTTAAAATTTCTATAAGCATTTTCATCAAAAACACAAACATGTTTAGGAGAAAATTCTTGAACTTGTTCTTGTAACTTTTCAATATTGGAATGAACTGCTAAACCAATAATTTCAAAATTATCACTTTTTTTAATAACATCTATTGTATTTAATCCAACAGAACCACTACTTCCTAAAACAACTACCTTTTTCTTCATAATCATTTCTCTTACAACAATCAATCCTATAATATACAAATGCAAACTAAATATCAGGAAAAATAAAATATTTTCAATGTTGCAAGTAACATTTAAAGAACTTATAAATATGTGAAAAATTATAAAAGGTTATTTTATGAGCTCAATTCCATCTTCAGCACCCCTTCCTGAACAACATTCTGTAGTAACAGTTTCATACGCAGAAGATTTCTTAAAAGGACGCCTACGCGAAGATAATCAAAATTGGAAAGAACAAGCATATAAAACTGGAATAGCTGTACAGGATGCATTTCAAACATTAGAAAAAATATTAAAATAAAGAAAATCTACATAATATCACCTTGTTATATCTTCCTAAGATATATTTGTAATTAGTTATTAAAAATTAATAAAAAAATCTCGCATTAAAATTTAGAAAGATTTTTATATTATAAACACCATTAGTAAATAAACTTTTTTCTTAAAAAAGAAAAAAATTTAAAAAAAAATAATATTAGCTATTGCAAGAAAGATGAACAATTTTTATAATCATGAAATTAATTAAAGACATTGAAATTTACTAAAAAAATCAATGTAAAAAACTCAATAAAATAAATTCTAACTTAGTTATAAGTTAATTATTATTAGTATTAAGGACGGGATCCATGGAAAACACATTAAATAAAACAAAAAACTTAAAAGAACTTGAAAGCGTACTTTCAAAAGCTGTTAAAAAAGTTGGCGCTTCAAAAGAAAATGACCTATGCAAATACTTACCTATGAAGTCTGGCGGATACATGCATCATTTTACTCTTAAAAAAATGAAAAAAAGAAACCCATCAGAACTAACTTCTTTATTAACATATTACATCATTAACGCTGACAGACCTCTTGTAGTTGCTCCAAAATCAAGAGCTCCTCGTGGATCAAGACAAAGAAATGATCAATTAGCATTTACTAGAACACAACTAGACAGAATGCTTAACCTAGCAAGACTTGCAGGTGACAGTGAAATCATTTCAATTCTAAGACCTCAAAAATCTTTAGCTTATTACAAAAGAGAACTTATCAATGCAGTTCGCCAAGAAAAAGTAAACCAAGACTTATGGAATGGCTACGTTGAAGCAGTTAATGCAACAAAATCTTTAAGCTCTAACAGCTAAAATAATTAAATATTTATTTATTTATTTTTTAAAAGCCTTTGATCCTTTCAAAGGCTTTTTTATTATCTTTAAAAAAGATATTTAACATCTATCAAGAACAAATGAAAATTCGCTTGATTTTATGAATTTTTCTTCATATAATATATAGTTCTTAAACATACACTATTAACAACAAGGAAACAAAATGTCGCAAACAAAAGAATTTGGAAAATGGCGTTCATTTTTTTGGCCAGTACATTCTTACGAGCTAAAAAAAGTTCTTCCCATGTTTCTTATGTTCTTTTTTATTTCTTTCAATTACACAATTTTAAGAGATACAAAAGATACATTGATTGTGACAGCAGCAGGTTCTGGTGCTGAAGCAATCCCATTTCTAAAACTCTGGGGAGTTCTCCCTATGGCGGTTATAGTAATGATCATTTACTCAAAATTGAGTAACAAACTAAGCAAACCAGCTTTATTTTATACAACATTGATACCATTTATTGCATTTTTTGCTCTATTTGCAACAGTGTTATATCCAGCTCGTGATTTTTTACATCCAAACGAGTTGTGTGATAAACTACAAGCAATCCTCCCCTCTGGATTCATGGGACTTATTGCGATTATAAGAAACTGGACATTTTCATTATTCTACATTTTAGCAGAACTTTGGGGAAGTGTTGCTTTATCGCTTCTTTTCTGGGGCTTTGCTAACGACATCATGAAAGTAACAGAAGCTAAACGTTTCTATTCACTATTAGGACTTGGAGCAAACCTAGCTTTACTAGTTTCTGGACCTGCCATCATATTAGTGTCAAATATCAGATCAAAACTTCCTGCAGGCGTAGATGCTTGGGGCGTTTCATTGAACTACCTAATGTCTATGGTTGTAATCTCCGGTATTTGCATTATGGGAATCTATGCTTGGATTAACAGAAATGTACTAACTGATCCAAGATTCTACAACCCAGAAGAAAAAGTTGTAAAAAAAGCAAAAACAAAAATGTCTATGAAAGACAGTTTTGTTTTCTTAGGAAAATCTAAATATATCGGTCTATTAGCTATCTTAGTTATCGCCTACGGTATTTCTATTAATATCGTAGAAGTAACCTGGAAAAGCCAATTAAAACTTCAATATCCAAATCCTAACGACTATTCAGTTTTCATGGGTAAATTCTCTATCTGCACAGGTATAATCACTGTATTTATGATGCTATTTGTTGGTGGTAACGTTATCCGTAAATTTGGATGGGGTGCTGGAGCTCTAATCACTCCTGTAGTATTATTAGTTACAGGTTTATTATTCTTCTCATTCGTCCTTTTCAAAGGAAATCTAACTGGCATTATGTCAATGCTTGGAACATCTCCATTAGCGCTAGCTGTTATTATTGGTGCAATTCAAAACATTATGAGTAAATCTTCAAAATACTCATTATTTGACCCAACCAAAGAAATGGCTTACATCCCTCTTGATCCAGAATCAAAAGTTAAAGGGAAAGCTGCTATTGACGTAGTAGGAGCAAGACTTGGTAAATCAGGTGGATCATTATTGCAGCAATTACTTATCCTAGCACTAGGATCAATTTCTGCAATGACTCCATATATTGCAGTTATCTTACTTGTGATTATTGGAGCATGGATCATCTCAGCAAAAGCATTGAATAAATTATTCATTGAGAAAACAGAAGAAATGGACGCTGAAGCTCAAACAGCAAAAGTTAACATTTCTCAAAAAACTGAGACTCCAGCAACAACCTAATTAAAATCAATTTTTTAAGATTTTAAAAAGCCTGCAATTTTGCAGGCTTTTTTTTATCTCTAAATAAGAAAAAGCTAAAGACTATAATGAAAGATCACACCAGAACTTAATGGAATATCCAAATAATGTTTATTAAATGGAACGATTTGTGTATCTGAACAAAAATGCCAAACCCCCTCAGCTTTTACAAACGCAATGAATTGATTCGATTGTTTTTTTTGTATTTTTTTAGAAATAAATGCATTTAAAAAATATTGAACTTTCTGTCCTTTTTCATGATCGAAAAAAGCAATTTCAAAGGGAATTTCCCCACACACGTATGAATCAACATTTGTAAAAGAAATAAACAAATCCTCTGGCCATACATTCTTTCTACATAAATTATGATGAATAATTTCCTTCAATGAATTTTTATTCAAATGATCCATCTCTAATAAGAGTAATTTATTCTCAAAGAACTTCTTAGTCTTTAGCCTCGAAGCCGAATTCACAAGCACAGTATTCAAAAAAAAGGAAATCAACTTATTAAAGTTAAAGCTTTTCAAAAAGAAACTAGGAAAATAATCCCAAAAAACAGTCATAACAATTTCAGAAGAAATTGAAATTCTTTTCAATTTATTTCTTTGATCTACCTCATACTGCTTTAAAAAAAACTTAAGTTCATCAAATGCTTTCGGAAGCTTTTTATAAAGAGTTCGAAACCATGGAATACTAAAAGAAAATTGCAACCAGGCATTCACCCACAAACATGGATTTTTATCTATACCAATTGGAATTCCATGATGACCTAAATCCATTTCTAATGATTGTGATGGCAATTGCATAGAGGATTGATCTTTATAAGAAGAAGAAAAAAAAGGAAGCAATTCCTTTTTAATCTGACCCGTTGCAGTCTTAGAAAAGCGATCATAAAAAGTTTTGACCTGCTTTTCAGAAAGAACTTTTAAAACGATTCTTTTTTCTTTACTTTCCTTCTCATCTTTTACAATCTGAACAGATTTCTTTAATTTTTTTGGCGTATCATCCAATAAGGAAATGTTTTGAACAGGGTCTGTTTTCATTGTTAATTTCTTGTTAAGTAATAAATAATTTTAGATTAACACATATCTTTCCAAAAGATTCAAGTATTTTCTTGAATTCATTTTCGATCATATAGAGAATCTTGCAATTTTCATAAAATCCAGGTATAACTAAAGATCAAATATCTTGAGATTTACATGAAAGAAAAGACTCCTATTGAACATATTAGAAATTTTTCCATCATCGCCCATATTGATCACGGAAAATCAACTATCGCCGATCGTTTGCTCGAATTCACCAACACTATTTCCAAAAGAGAAATGCAAAACCAAATCCTAGACGACATGGAACTGGAAAGAGAAAGAGGAATCACCATCAAAGCCCATCCTGTTACGATGTACTATACAGCAAAAAACGGCATTACATATCAAATGAATTTCATTGATACTCCTGGGCATGTGGATTTTTCCTATGAAGTTTCCAGATCTCTTTCTGCATGCGAAGCTGCCCTTTTAGTTGTTGATGCAGCACAAGGAGTTCAAGCCCAAACTCTTGCAAATGTACTGCTGGCCGTTGAAAGAGATTTGGAGATCATTCCTATTTTAAATAAAATCGATCTTCCCGCAGCAAATCCTGAAGAAGCCATCTCTCAAATAGAAGATATCATTGGAATTGATGCTTCGAATGCAGTTTTAGCATCTGCAAAAACAGGCATAGGAATCGAGGATATTTTAGAAAGAATCATACATGACTGCCCTGCTCCTAAAAAACCCGAAAACGACACCTTAAAAGCCCTTGTATTCGACTCTCATTATGATCCCTATAGAGGAGTGATGGCATACGTCCGTATTATGAGCGGAAAAATTGAAAAAGGCACAAAAATCACCTTCATGGCCACCAATAAACAATATGAAGTTCTGGAAGTAGGCATTTTTTCACCAAACGAAAAACCAACAGATTCATTATGTGCTGGTGAGGCAGGCTATATTGTTGCGAATATAAAAAAGACAACGGATATTAAGATTGGTGATACAGTCACAACTCAAAAAAATCCGGCAACAGCTCCCTTACCTGGATTCAGACTGATCCATCCGGTTGTTTTTGCTGGAATCTATCCTGTAGACACTTCAGATTTCGAATCACTAAGAGACGCCCTCTCCAAGTTGCAATTGAATGATTCAGCTCTGCATATTGAGCAAGAAAGCTCTCAAGCTCTTGGATTTGGTTTCCGTTGCGGTTTCCTAGGCTTATTACATCTTGAAATCATCTTCGAAAGACTCCAAAGAGAATTCGATTTGGATATTATCACAACCGCTCCAAGCGTTATTTATAAAATAACCACAAAGGATTTAAAAGAATTCAAAATCGACAACCCCATTAACTACCCGGATCCTACAGTAATTGAAGAAATTGAAGAACCCTGGGTTCAATCGCATATCATGATTCCTTCAGAATACATGGGAGCTGTCATGTCCCTTGGAATGGACAAAAGAGGAGATTTGCTTAAAACAGAAAGTATCAGCGAAACACGCTTAATGCTTACTTACTTATTTCCATTAAATGAAATCATCACCGATTTCAACGATAAGCTTAAATCTGTCACAAAAGGATACGGATCCTTTGATTATGAATTCAACTGCTATAAAAAGTCTGATATCATCAAACTCGAAATTCGTGTTAACGATGAACCTGTTGATGAATTTTCAATCCTTGTACACAGGACAAAAGCTGAAAGCAAGGGCAGAATGATCTGCAAAAAGCTAAGAGAAGCCATTCCTCGCCAACTATTTAAAATTCCAATTCAAGCTGCAATTGGAGGAAAAATCATCGCCAGAGAAACGATTTCCGCTCTTGCAAAAAACGTTACTGCCAAATGTTATGGTGGAGACATTACCCGTAAAAGAAAATTATGGGAAAAGCAAAAGAAAGGAAAAAAGAAAATGAAGGAAATTGGCAAAGTTCAAATTCCTCAATCAGCTTTTATGGCAGTTTTAAAATCGGATAGTTCTTCAAGCTAAAATCATTCAAAAAAAATACCCAAACTTTTCATGCATATGCAAAAAAGTTTGGGCATAGTTTTAAAGATCAAAAATTTTATCAATCCTCGTAATCGTTATCTCTCCATAAGTCCTTTTGAAATCTTTTAAAAATAAAAGGAAAAGCGAAAACAATAACAATCCCTACAAAGAGCAACATAAAATAAAGTAATTTATTACTTGCAGGTAGCTCTGATGGCGGAAACATCGCTATAAAAAAACAAAAGACCATTGTAATCATTCCAACACATGTTGTTGTCCAAATACCAATTTTTCCAAAAGGAACCTTATAAGGTCTTTCAGTTTTTGGTTCTTTATAACGTAATTTCAAAGCAGATAAATGCATCAAGAAATACATTGAAACATAAATCATCATAGACATCGCAACCGAAATCCAGAAAGCCAAATTAACACTAGACATCATCATAAGTCCCGTAGAAAGAAGGGAAATAATCACCGCTTGTAAAATCAATAGATTCTTCGGCATTCCTTTACTATTCACTTTTCTAAAAAATGGAGGAAGATCACCTGCTCTCGCTGTTTCCAAAAGTCCTTTTACAGGACCTACAAGCCAAGTACTAACTCCTCCCATTTGTCCCATTGCAACTAAAAAGGCAAGATAAGGAATCATCCATTTAAGATTGAATTTTGCAAAGAAAACCGTAAAAGCTTCCATGACACCTGCCACTAAACTAATCTGTTCTCTTGGCACTACAGAAGCAACCGACATAGAACCCAAAACATTTACACCGATACCAATAAATACTACGATCAAAATAGCTATTGGATAATTTCTTTTTGGATTTTCTACTTCTTTAGCATGTGATGCCGATGCTTCGACACCTGCAAAAGCTCTCATAAATCCTACTAACAAAACTAAATTTGAAATACTTGTAAAATCCGGCAATAAGTTTTCTTTTGTTAAGGCAAATGAAATATGTATTGGATTACCTTGTAATATATAAATAATTCCAAGGATTATAATAAATAATCCTGGAAAAAGAACCCCGCCTAAAAAACCTACAGTACTTACTAAACTAGAGATTCTCATCCCTCTCAAATTCGTTATTGTAAACGTCCAAATAACGATAAGCGAAGCGGATACTAAAAAGAGTTTATTATTGGCAAGTTCAGGTGAAATCAAATAAGCAAATGATCCTGCAATAAAATAAAGCATGGCAATTACGCTGATTGTCATATAAGTCCACTGAAGCCATATCGCAGAAAATCCTCCCAAACGACCATAAGCTTGCTTAACCCACACATAGATTCCTCCACGCTTTGGCCATGATGTCGCAAGTTCTGCTGAAACCAGTGCTGAAGGGATAAAAAAACAGACTGATGCAACAAGACCAAAAAATAACATTTTCATTCCTGTTTCAGCAATCATCGGTAAATTTCTAATACTTGTAACAAAAGCGCATGTAATCATGACAAGTGCAAACAAGTTAATTTTATGAGTCTTATTACTCATTTTTTTCTCCTAAAAAAAAGGTTATAAAAAACTAGATATGAATTTAATTTAATAAATAATACTAAGTAATTATTTTGTCAAACAAACAAAAATAATTAAATAAACCAATTTTTAAATCTGAAAAAATTCGAAAAACGAATTAATTTAATTAAAGAATTTTGATCCATTCCCAAAATATGGAATGTTTCAAATAAATAAAAAATGACTTATCATAATGGAATCTTTACGTCCTCGTAGCTTCAGTGGATAGAGCAACCGCCTCCTAAGCGGTAGGTCGCACGTTCAAATCGTGTCGAGGACGTTTTTTTACTGCTTGAAAAAGTTATGAATCCCTTCAGTAACGCCTTTCGCTAAAGAATTTAAATACGCAGATTGTCTTAATTTTGAAAGTTCTTTCGAGTTAGTTAAAAAACCACCTTCTATCAGAATTGAAGGCATCTTGGTTTCCTTAATCACACAGAAATTCGCAACTTTTACACCGCGCGACTTTGAATGAGTTCTTTGAGTTGATTTATGTAATACATTATATGCAAGCTTCCTTGCCTGAGGAGAACCGTTTTTTCTATCCGGACAATAATAAATCTCTATCCCTTCAACTTCTTTTTTAGAACATGAATTAAAATGAATACTGACAAAAATTTCACAATTTCTATTGTTCGCATAATAAACTCTTTCCTTCAAAGGAACAAATACATCGGAAAGCCTTGTCATAACGACTCGATAGCCCATCTGCTCAAGATATCTTCTCACTAAAAAACATGTCTTTAAAGCTAGCCTCTTTTCTTCAACATAAAATGGAGTTTTAACCTTTGCCCCATGATCATTACCTCCATGCCCCGGATCTAAGACAATTAACGGCATGGATGATTTATAATTTTTTCCAGCAGTAAGAGTTGAAACGCAAAACAAAGATAAAAAACATATAAAAAAGCTAAATTTTCGCAACATTATTTACACATCCCCTTTAAAATTTTTGCATCATCAAAAAAGAGCTTTTTTCCTGCAATTAATTGATATGTTTCGTGACCTTTTCCAGCTATAAGAACAATATCTTGAGGACTTGCATAATTTATTGCTTTTAAAATTGCTTTCTCTCGATCCATTTCTATCAAATAGTTTCGGCCTTTTATTCCCTCTAAAATTTGATTAATAATTTCATCAGGAGACTCATCCCTGGGATTATCGGAAGTTAGCACAACAAAATCAGAATATTTTTCAGCTACAGTTCCCATCTTTGCACGTTTCAATTGATCTCTATTACCTCCACACCCAAAAACCGTGATGATTCTTTTTTTTCCTATCGCTTTTAATGTCGTCAAGGCTTTTAATAATGCGTCTTCCGTATGCGCATAATCGACAAAGACGTACACTCCTTTATCAGTTTCATATTGCTGCATACGTCCTGGAACATGAAAAAAACTCTTCAATCCCGCAATAATTTGTTCAAAAGAATAATTCTGTATATGCATAGCCACAATAGCAGCTAAAATATTATAAACATTAAAAAGCCCTACCATAGGTACTTTTATTGGATAGGATTCATTTTGATGCTTTAATACAAATTTCGTATACGTTGGATGAAGTTCTATTGACTCTGCTTGATAATCTGCAAGATGATCGATTCCATAAGTGACGATTTTAGATTTTGTATCAGAGACGATTTCTTTTCCTTTCGCGTCATCGATATTAATAATAGAAACAGATCCTTTCTTCAAATCATCAAAAAAACTCTTTTTACATCTAAAGTAATTTTCCATACTCTTATGATAATCTAAATGATCCTGAGTAAAATTTGTAAAAATTCCAATATCGAAATCCACTTCTTTTACCCGTCTTTGATCTATGCCATGAGAAGTCACCTCCATCACAACTGATGACTGCTTCGCAAGCACCATTTCCTTTAAAAGCTTTTGCATAGTTACAGCATCTGGTGTGCTGTGTGTTGAAACCTGTTTCTCAGAGCCTATAATATTTTCTATCGTTCCAGTCATCGAACAATTATTTTTCACAGCATTCATAAGATGATGAATTAAGTAAGAAGTTGTTGTTTTTCCATTCGTTCCGACAACACCGATTACTTTCAATTCTTTAGAAGGAGATTCATAATAGTTCGCCGCTAAAATAGCTTCACAATCCGCAACATTTTTCACTATCACTTGTGTTACATTTTTCAAAAAAGGATCGAATAAATCAGTCACAATCACAGAAGCTCCTGCTGATACCGCTTCAGGAACGAACTGCGATCCATCAAATTTCAATCCTTTTTTAGCAATATAAATACACCCCGGAAAAACAAGCTTTGAATGATTGCTAATGCCAAATACCGAAATATCTTTTGAACCCTTAACATTTAAATAAGGAACTTTTTTTAAAACCTGTTTTAACTTCATTGATTCCACTTACTATATTGACGATTTAATTCATTAACCTCTTCTATCCAATCTGCCTTAGACACATCTCTTCTGCGATCCCCATAAGGATAACCAAATGCATCATCTGGAGCAACACCTAAATACGCTAAAGCTCTTTTCCCAATATTGCTAAATATCGGTGCGGCACAAATTCCTCCATTATGATTTTTTCCAACCCCTGGAATAAATACTTTTTGAGGTTCATCAATAGATATCAATAAAACAAATTTTGGCGAAGAAGCCGGAGCAAAACCTACAAAAGATGAAATGTAATGAAAATGGGAATAACGCCCTTTAACAAGTTTCTCAGAAGTGCCTGACTTTCCACCTTCTGAATAACCATAAATATCCCCTCTTGGAGAAGTCCCTCGATACTTTGTTGTATATTTCATAGCTTTCATAAGCTTTTGCGCGCTATTTAAACTTAGAACACGTTGCATTTGTTTTTTCGATCTTTGATATATGATTTCTTCTTTATCATCATCAATTTTTCTTACAATTTTTTTCACAATCGTTGGCTGCACGGAAAAGCCACCGTTGACAATCATGGCATAACTTTGCAAAATTTGCATGCTATTGACTGAAATATTATGACCGATCGCCAAAGAATAAGGAGTTGCTTTAGACCATTCCAATGTTCCATTAGGATGAAGCTTGCCAGGTCTTGGGACAAGACCTATAGATTCTCCAGGTAATTCTATCCCCGTTTTTCTTCCAAACCCAAAAATATCCACAAGCTGTTTCCGATACCATGATTCTCCAAATTGATTCATTACCTTATCAATGATCATTCCTGGATAAATATTGGAGGACTTTTGTATCGCCATATTCATATTCAGATATTTATGACGTCTCCCATCTTTTATCGGAAAAGGTCTTCCAGGAAACCTTCCATCTCCTTGTTTCAGCATTTCATCAGGATCAAAAAGAGGTTTTTCACCTTTTGCCATAAGCTCTTCATTAGCTTTAAGACAAATAGCAAAAGTAATGGGTTTCATAATTGATGCTGGTTCAAACGCATCATTAATTGACTTAATTTTGGTCTGCTCCAAAAGGGTTGAATCATTATAGTAATCTGAAAAATGCGTCAGATCAAAAAAAGGATATTGGGCAATCGCTAAAAGCTCACCGGTATAAGGATCCATCATCAGAGCCCATCCACCTTTCGCTTTTGCATTTTTAACACCTTTTTCTAACTCTTCTTCACAAATTGCCTGCAATACATGATTCACTGTCAAATAAATATCAGCACCATTTTCTGAATTTTCTAAAATCTTCTTAATTTCCAAAGAATTTCGAGGAGAGCGTAAAATAACTTTTTTCCCTTCCTTCCCGCTTAAATACTTATGAAAATAATACTCAAGGCCACCTGTTGGAATGTTTTGGTTGTTTTTGTCTTTTTCTTCTCGAACTGTATGCAGGACTTGGCCAAGCATCGTTTGAAAAGGATAACATCTTTTGTAATCGTGAATAAAATAAACGGCATTTTTATGAATTTTATGACTTTTGGCAAAAGTCTTCCACCAATCCATAATTTTTTCATAACTTGCCGGATCTATATAACTATTTAATTTTCTACTACGAGATTTTTTATAAAAATTTTTCTTCCATTTTTCTTGCATCTCTTTTGGAACAAAGACATAAGTCAATAATTTTTCAATAATTTCATTTTTATCTTTTTCAGGAATAACACTTGGATCTATATACATATGAAATGTTGGAACATTGATCACAAAAGGCTGTTTTGACATATTATGAACAGGATTCACTTCAGTATTCGAATAAAAAACACCCCTGGAAAAAGGGATTGTCACATCTCTATAATGCTGTTGAATCGCTTCTTTTTCCCATTTTTCACCTTCAATGATTTGAATTTTATAAAACCTTGCCAGTGCTAAACAAAAAAGGCAAAACATGCCAATTGCTATGATTATTAGTCTTTTTGTTTGATATATTCTTTGTTTTGTGGCAAAGGCATAACGCCTTTTCATTATTTTGCTCCAACGGGAAGAACTACTTGATAATCTTCAATAATATTTTTTTCCGTTTGTGTTTGCAAGGCCATTCCTTCCGGAAGAGCCATAATATCTTCTACAAAAGGATGTTTTAGATGAGCAAAATGTTTATTTTGAGCAAGTTCCATTAAATATGTAGGATTTTCATATTGATCGATTTTATATTGCAAATGCTTGTTTTCTTCTTGTAATGTTGCCAGCTTTTCTTTTTTCTTCGGTAGATGAATTTTCAAACTGGTAAGCTCGTTTTGACAATCAATATATGAATATAGGAAAAAAGAAAAAATCATAATACAAAATCCTATACGCCAAATATTAATTGCTTTCACTTAGAACCTCTTTTTCTAGCGATTCTAAGTTTTGCACTACGACTTCTTGGATTAAGTTTGATTTCCTCTTTAGTAGGAAGAAGGGCTTTTTTTGTAATTATTTCCAAAGATCCCGGCTTTTTGGTACCATAGATAGGGCATTTTTCCCCTTCAGCCTTTTCCTTAAATTTTTGTTTCACAATTCGATCTTCCAAACTATGAAAACTAATGACTGCTATAATTCCACCGGGACATAATGCCTCTATAGCCCGATCAAGCCCCAGCTCAACATCAGAAAGCTCTGAATTTACGACAATCCTAAGAGCTTGAAAAACCAACGTAGCTGGATGAATATTTTTCTTTCTCGGCAATGCTTTTTCAAGTATTAACTTAAGCTCTTCAGTAGTTCTAATTGGTTTTTCTTTTCTGGCATCAACGATGACTTTTGCTGCTTTTTTGAAAAACCTTTCCTCTCCATACTTCAAAAAAATGGTCTGCAATTCTTTTTCAGAATAAGAATTCACAATATGTTCTGCTGTGATCATTTGTTTTTGATTCATCCGCATATCCAAAGGACCTTGATGAGAAATACTAAAACCTCTCTCTCCTCTGTCCAGCTGCATGGATGAGACTCCTAAATCAAATAAGCACCCATCTATACAAGCGATTTTTTCCTGTTTCAAAACATAATCGATTTCAGCAAAACTATTTTGATGAGGTTTGAATTTTTTTTCATATAGCTTCAATCGCTCGGATGCAATATCGAGCGCGGATTGATCTTTATCACAACCTATATATGAATGAATTTCGGGATGTTCTTTCAAAATTGCTTCAGCATGACCACCAGCCCCAACAGTTCCATCAAAAAAAATTTGAATGTTATAGTCTTTAAATGCATCTAAACATTCATTCAACAAAACTGATTGATGAGGATAATCATTGTTCATTTTTCTCACTTACATCTGAAAGTAATGCAAAAGCGTCTTCTGTCATTTGAGCTAAGTTAATTTCTGAATCATTATTTTCAAGCATCGCATTAATCTGCTGATCATATTTTTCTTTGGACCAGATCTCAATTTTGTTCAGAACACCTGCGACAACAACTTCTTTTTCAATACCCGCAATAGTTTTCAATCTTGCCGGTACTGTTATACGACCAATTTTGTCACAACTTGTGTAATGCAACGTTGAAAAGAAAAATGTGAAAAACTTTTGGTACTTTGCTACATGGATATTTTCCTGAAATTTCTTAACGATTTTGGCAATATCTGATTTTTTGTAGATTGCCAAACAACCGCCAAGTCCAATTCCAAGAGCAAATTCTAATTTTCCATCTTCAACAAGACCATAACGCATCTGCTGAGGAAGAACGAAACGATTCTTCTCATCAAGCTTTGCATCATTGGATCCGCTAAAGAAAAAAGCATCCATAGTTTTTAATTTCCCACCTTTTACCACATACTAGCACCAAATCAAAAAACTGGGCAATATTTTTTGTATATTTTTTCAAAAAATCGAGTTTTTAAACAATTTTCCACAATATTATCCATTTGAAAATCAAACACTTACATACTTACAAAATATTTTTGTCAACAAAGTGGGAAATTGTGGGAAATTTGTTTACAAACAACCACTTCAGTTACCCCTTTCCAAAACAACAAAGAAACACAAACAACTAAAATAAAAACACTTGAATCAAAAAACATCAAAACTCACAAAAAAAACATTTCCTCCCACCAATTGTTCAAAACTTTTGAAAGAGAGAAAAAAAAAGTGAAAAAAAAACAAAGCCTGTTAGAATCAAAATAAAAACAAAAAAAAGATCATGGCGGACAAATCCACAACTATAGATAAGCTCAACGTTTCTAATCGTTATGCAGTCGACCAAAACAAATTCGAAAAAGAAAAGCATCTCTTTCAAAAAGCTGATTTAGTATCAGAGCAAACAAGAACAACCGTTTCCAAAGTAATCTATAATGAATTCGACGCCCTTTTTAATCCGGAATTATCTCAACAAACTCCATTTGCTCATATAGAAGAACCTATAAATTTTGATAATAAATCAATTTCCTATTTCAGTTCACTTGGAATCATTCCATCTTGCGGAACAAAAGAGCAGCTACTTGAATCAAAAAAACGAATTGAATCCGTCAGCAATGACAATTATTCAATCATTACAGAACAACAAGATCTCAAAGACTGCCTTGAAACAATTATCAATCTTGATAATGATCTAAGGCACGTCATTCAAAGTAGCAATAAATTTCACAAAGGATAAATCATGTCATCAATTGCTTGGCTAGAAATATTAAACTGGAACGAAACACAATTAACCGATCTAAAAAATGTAGGCTATCAATATGTTCTGCAAGGAAAATATGATATCGCCCTAAAAATCTATAAAGCTCTTGTCACTTTAAATCCTAACGACAACTATAACAATAAAATTCTAGGTTCTATTTATCTTGAACTCAATAATCCCTTGGAAGCCCTTAATTTTTATAATCAAGCACTCAAACTTGATCCAGATGATGCTTACACAGAAATGAATAGAGCTAAATCATTATATCTTCTCGGATATCACAAACAAGCTACACAAGCCATGCAAAAACTTTCAATGAGTAGCAATAAAAAAGTTGCTCAAGAAGCCACCAGCTTTTTATTTATCCTTTAAAAGGAAACCTCTCATTACCTTATTCTTAGAAAATCTTCTTAATTAAGAATGGAAAACTTCTTGCTTTTTGTAAAAACACCGTGATAGATTTTGTTATGAATGTAATCGTTTTATAGATAGGATTCCAAACACCCTTTAACCAAAAGAAAATTTATGCTGATATGTAATGAACAAAATTTATGGACTGAATTTTTACAAATTGTTCAAAAACGTACCTCGACTGCAGCATATCAAAATTGGTTAGCCCCCATCAAATGTCTTGAACTTACTGATGAAAAACTGATCCTGCAAGTGCCAAATATTTTTGTAGAAAAATACTTGATCGAAAACTACGCAGATGATTTAAAAACCCTCTTTCCATGCGATGACAAAGGGAATTTAGCCATTGAATTTGTTGTTAATGCTCCCCAAAAAAAGATTGTGTCCCCATCTCCTACTCCAACCCCAACTCAACCCAAAAATGAATTCTCAAAATTTCAATTCAACAACCAATATACATTCGAAAACTTTATCGAAGGACCTTCCAATCAATTTGTTAAATCAGCAGCTTTAGGTGTTGCCGCAAGACCTGGAAAATCTTTCAATCCTCTTTTTATTCATGGTGGTGTCGGACTTGGAAAAACCCATCTTTTACATGGTATAGGTCACTATATTTACTCCTCCAAGAAAAAAATCAAAATTCAGTGTATTACAACAGAAGCTTTTATTAACGATTTAGTCAGTAGCTTAAAAGACAAAACGTTGAATAAAATGAAACAATATTATCGCTCTTTAGATGTTCTACTTGTCGACGATATTCAATTTCTTCAAAATCGTGGTAATTTTGAAGAAGAATTTTGCAATACTTTTGAAGCCTTGATTAACCAAGGCAAACAAATCGTCATTACCTCTGATAAGCCTCCATCACAATTGAAACTATCTGAAAGAATTATTGCGCGAATGGAATGGGGTCTTGTTGCCCATATCAATGTACCAGAAGTAGAAACTAGAGTGGCGATCATTCAACATAAAGCTAAAATCAAAGGATTTCAAATTCCCACCGATGTTGCCTTTTTTATCGCAGATCATATGTATGATAACGTCAGACAAATCGAAGGAGCTATCAATCGCCTCGCGGCCTATTCAAGACTTATGCATAAACCTATCTCTATTGATTTTGCTGAAAATCTATTAAAAGGAATGCTCGATTTTACTCCTAAACAAGCTGTCTCTGTTGAATCCATTTTAAAAAATGTCTCTACAGTTTTTAACATCAAAGTCTCTGACATTAAAGGAGACAGTAGACAAAAAGAAATCGCAAAAGCACGTCAAGTTGCCATGTTTTTAGCAAAAGAGCTGATTTCAGAATCTCTCTCTAAAATTGCAATTTCCTTTGGAGGAAAAACCCATTCTACCCTATTGCATGCTTGGAAAAAAATATCGACTGAGATCAAAGAAAATGATCTTCTAAACCGTCAAATCCAAATGATCAAAAGAAACTTAGCTTCTTAATCTTTTATAAAAAAAAGCGTTTTTTGATGCATTTTTTTATTTTTTCTATAAAGTCCAATCATTAAAACTTTCTGATCTTTTTGAGGAATCCAGATAAATTTCAGCCCCATCATCTTAGCTACTTGTCTTCCCACAAGAATAGTTCTTTTATCAAATAAATAAGGAGAAATTCCATCCAATTCCCCCAACTCGAGCTGATCTATTGCCAAAACCATATAACTTGCTAAAACCTTATACAACCTATCCCAAGACCTTTCATATTGTTTAAGCAAACTTATGGCAATATTATTTCCATCAAAAACAAATACTTCTTCACCATTTTCAAAAGGATCTACCTCATGCAATAAACTAAAACAATCGGAACATAAAATTTTTTCACCATTTCTCAAAATGGAATCGCAATGCAAACAAGAAAATGGAAAAAATAAAGAAAACAGGTTTTTAAACATCTCTAAAGAGTATTTTGAAAAATCAAAATAAATCAAATAAAAAATTAAAATCGTACTTTTTATTCTTTTCTTTTTTCAAACTTAAATTGAGGATTTTGAACATTTCCTTGAATAGAAACGATGAAATTTTCAGTAAATTTAAATAAAACATATTGCTTCATTTTAATTTTAAAATCTAAATTACCATCGAAATCAATATACGAATCATCACTTGAAAAGAAAAACTCCGACCGTCTACCTTCACTGTATGCATCGACCAATTTTTTGAATTTCACCTTTTTACAATCAATATCATAATAAAATAGACCACTCACAGGGATCATTAGTTCCACATCTAGACCAAAAATACGAGAAAACATATCCGCCGGACCATCAAAAATATGACCTCCCCTCTTATAAGAATTCAAAAACTCCAGTTTCCCCATTCCCTTATATGTATTTTTATCAAAGAGATACCCTGAAAAATCAAAAAGATAAAAATTTCTTATTACTAAAGGCGTAATTTCTCCTCGAATACCCTGATTTGATTGAAGAAGGGCAGGACGAAAATCTTTAATATGAATTTTTGGAATATCAAAAAAGGCTTTATTATCTCCGATATTTTGAAATGAGATAGCATCAACCGATAAAAAACCGCTTAAATCACTAATAGAAAAATCTTTAATTTCAACACTATTTAATGTAGCCAAAATCTGACTATCAAATGAATTAAAGCGATATCCTAAAAACGAAAAATTCTTCCCTCCAAAATTTCCTTCAAATTTAAACTGCTTTTGATAATCCAATTTACCCCTTAAAGAATAGCCATCTTGAAGCATTAATTTTTGATCTATTTCTCTTATGGGAGAGGGCAATAATGGCATCAGTTTTTGAAAATCAATTTGAGCTTTTCCTATTAAAGCTCCTTTGTGATCACAAAATGAGGATTCTAGCCCCAAAAACTCACCTAAAATATGCTGAATTGTAAAACCATTTTTAAAGTCCCAAGCAATTTTACATTGCTTTTCAGGACTTTGAATCAAATTTAAAAAACCTTGCCTATCTTGCAGAAAAGACAAATCCGTTTCTATAGAAAAAGAAATATTTTCTTTCAGATAACTCGCAAGTAAATAGCAATGAGTTTTATCAATAGATCCTTCAATATTATTAAACTGAAAATCATAACCATAATAATTTAAAGATAATTTTGAAGGATGAATAGAAAGCCTACCTTCCTGATAGGAAAGATCTCCGTCATATTGCATTGACAACTGTTTTAAATTACCGATAGGAATGTTATATTGAGATAATAATTGTATTAATTCTTGAGGTAATTTCAATGAAACCTTAGTGGCTTTAATTCGATTCTTTTCAACATGAATCTGATGAACACTGCCTGAAAAATTCGATAAGTTAGTTTTTGGCAAGGAGAGAGAAAAATCAATTCCTTCAAAGTCAAAACCTGTCAAACTCGAAATATGACAAGAAATAAAGGAACGATTATCTATCTCATATTGATCGATTGAAAGAAACTTTGAATAAAGCTGCAAATCAGATTCAAAAACATATTGTTTATTTTCATCTAGAAA
>DAOTHK010000005.1:0-24427 GCA_035447625.1 Chlamydiales bacterium | reverse complement strand
TTTCCCGCTCAAAAATTGAACAAATCAAACAAGAGGTTTACGAAAAGCAAAATATCGGAATTCGGTTCAATCACATCTTCTCCAATCTCAACTCTTCCCCCTCTATTAAAAAAGAAGAGGGAATCACATTATTCAATTCCCCTATTTTAACAAAAAAATTTATAGATGATAATTCTACATGTCTTTTTTTCTTTTATCATAATGGCATCGATCCCGACTTTCGTTTCAGCGGACAAGTCATCAGTAAATTATTTATTGATAAGAAAAAAAACCTTTGTTTGATTACCTGGCCTATCGATAATTTAACTATCTACAGAAAAGAAATTCTTTATACAGAAGTAACAGAGGTTTCCTCCTATTTCTATGCCTATACCAAGGGCAAATTTGAATGGCTTAAAACCTGGCCACCAAAAGACCAGAAAATTCCTTTTTTTGCAAAACTTGTCATCAACACAAAAGCAAGTCAGATTCCTTTTAGCTTTTTTATTCCATCCTCCGAGATTATTCCATATATTGAAGAGGACGCTTCATGAACATTCTAACTGTCGTATCCACTCTTCTTTTAATATTTTCTATTACAGCCGGAACTATTTTTGAAAAAACTATCCAATCCGAAAAAATCGAAACCAGTTATATCACCCATATGTCTGGCAATAGAAAGCTTCTAAACCAAATCGAAGTTAAAAAATTTCAAAAAATCGAGCCATTGGAAAAAAAAGAAAAAAAACAAACTGCTGAAAAAACTTCTGCAAAACAAAAAAAACGCCCTCCTCTTTCTTGTGGAAAAATCAATATTTATCCTCTATTAATCGAAGGAAAAGAGAACCACCCCTTCTTATATAAAACACTAGGAAAACTCATTTATAATCAATATTGTCATGCCCACTTTTTCTATATCAATAAGGAAAAAGCCTTGGAATACCAGTATATCGACGCCCTTATTAAAGCTGCAAAGTTGCAACAAAAACAACTAGGCACTATACACCTTGAAAAACTTGATTTAATGAGCGTTAAATTGCAGACAATGCACTATTTTGTCCTTAAAGGCACCCAAAACTTCCGTATGCAAAAAAATGGATTCCCTTCTCTTTTCGAATTCATATCTTGCAATCAGACAAATAAAAAACACAAAATCTGCCTATATCATGCACAAAAAGAAATACTCGAATCTCTTTTCAATAAAGAAGTCTCAAAGAGTCTTACCAAACATTTCGATAACGCCGAGGCATCTCCTCTTTCAAAGGAAGCTTTGGAATCCATTTTACAAAATGCCCGATATCCCGATGGAATATCCAACGAATTATTAGACATGCTAGAGCTACAACATTCATCAAAAAAATCAGAAGAAAAGATCGAATCTTTTTATTCTTTCCTAGATGAAACGAAACATATTTTAATTCAAAAACGCCTATAAATTATTTTTGCAAAGGCAAATACAATTTAAATTTAGATCCATTTTCCATCTGAGAATATACCTCGATTTTACCATGATGATTTTGAATTATTGAATGAACGATGGAAAGACCTAATCCCGTACCTTTTCCATTAGCAGTTCTAGCCTTATCTACTGTGTAAAAACGATTGAATATCTTGTCCCTATCTTCTGGAGGAATCCCTATTCCATTATCTTGAATTTCTAAAATCAACTGATTTCCTTCATTATAAGCAGTTAATTCAATATGCGGTTTTTCCTTGCAATAGCGAATGCTGTTTTGGAGTAGGTTCATGACAGCCATCTCCAATAGTTTTTCATCGATATTGCCTTCAACAAGATCATCACAATTAATTTTAATATGAACATCCAAAGAAAGCTCATCGATATTCTGCTTACAATGCTCTAAAAACTTATGGATTTTTGTAGGTCTTCTACGATAGAAACTATTATTTTCACATTTTGATAGAGCAAGCAAATTGGTTACGATATCAGATAAACGGTGAGAATTTTTAATAATCTTTTTCAATATTTCACGATTTTTTTCCTCATGAACCAATTCATACAAAGATTCTGCATATCCCTGAATAATAGTAATTGGAGTTCTAAGTTCATGCGAAGCATTAGAGATAAAACTTTTTTCTCTTTCTAAATTAATATCATGTTTGACTATCAATATAGACGCTTTATGATCCCAAGATTCATAAACAACCTTGTATTTTTCATTCTCAATCGTTTTTTTTGTAATGCTTTTTTCCTGCATTACTTTTTTCAACTGATCGAA
The DNA here is from genome assembly GCA_035447625.1 of Chlamydiales bacterium. GTDB lineage: Bacteria > Chlamydiota > Chlamydiia > Chlamydiales > SM23-39 > DAOTHK01. The sequence goes on along the minus strand of DAOTHK010000005.1, from coordinate 22,211 downwards.
AATTTCCTTGAGTTCCGTTGGATTTTTTAGATCGAAGATATTCTGATTCTCTCCTTTTATAAACATTCTTTTGGCGTGAAGATTCAAAGACAAAATTTTACCATTCAAATCCGCTTCAATATAAGCATCCGAAATCTCTTCTAAAAGACTATTCATAAAAATTCTCATATCCATTTTTTGTAATTAAAATTGTATCCTCATAACGCACTCCACCTAAACCAGGTTCATAGATACCCGGTTCGATAGTAATCACCATATTCTCTTGCAAAATATCAAGACTATCAGATCCTTTTTGATTCACTGCAGGGTATTCATGAACTAAAAGTCCCACGCCATGTCCCAAGCCATGACAAAAAAGTTTCTCATATCCATAGGAGGATATAAACTCCCTTGCTGCTTTATCTAAATCCTGTATCACTATTCCCGGCCTACACATCTCTATTGCTTTTTTTTGTGCCTTCTTCACAATTTCATAGAACTCTTGTAATTTAGGATCAGGGTCTCCAAAAAACATGCATCTTGTCATATCCGACTGATACTTATTATAAGACACTCCACAATCAATCAAAACAATATCACCTTTTTTTAAACGGGTGTCTCCAGTTTCATGATGAGGCCTACTTGAATTTCGACCAAAAGCGACTATCGTTGCAAAAGAAAGATCCTCTGCTCCATGTTTTTTAGCAAAACACTCAAATTCCAAAGCAATTTCTTTCTCCGTAATTTCTTCTTTTAATAAGGAAAAAGCATATTCTATCGCTTGTTTATTCAAGCTAGCAGCTTTTTTCATCAAAGAAATTTCTTCTTTTGTTTTAATTACCCTTTTCATTTTTGTTGGAGAAGCTATTGGAACAAGGTCTACTTGAAAACGTTTTTTATTTTTACTGAAGATATCAACTGTCCAAAAATGACTATCAAAACCAACTTTTTTAAAACTATTTACATGAGCTACCAATTGAGTCTCATCAAATAATTTAACAGCACACAATGCCTGTTTTTGACATTTCTCAAAATACCTTCCGTCTACGTACAATGTAAGACAATCTTTCTCAATAATAAGATGGCCTACAGATATTTTTACTTTCGTAAAATAAAATATATCAACAGGATCATTAATTATTAGTGCATCAACATTTAACTGATTTAAAAGAGCAATCATTGTTTCTCCAGAAGGTTAAAATAGTTTTTTTAAATTCTTTTCTGTTAAATGTAAAAGAAAAGGTCTCCCCATCGGATCATTTCCAAAAAGTTTTTCAAACTCCACTTGATCCAATAATAGCTCCAATTGATGGTATCCGGCATTTTTTGCTATATATGCAGAACAAATCGATAAAGAATTGTCTATTTTTTTTGCATCATTATTTTCAATCAGAAGATTTAGTGTTTTATCAATTTGATTTTCCAATATCCAAGTAGGATATCCATCAACAGAAATTTGAAAATCAGAAAGTTGACATGCATCAAAACCATAAGAAGAAAGTTTTATTAAAAATTTTTCCAATTCAATATCCCGTGGCAATTCTTTAATGATTGGAAAAGCAAGCTTTTGTACAGAATATAAATCACAAAATTTACTCTTTTCCTCACTCAATATTTGAAAAATCAATCGATGAATATCCAAAAGAAAATATTCTTTCTTAAAATCCTTAGTAGAAACTTTTTCAATTAACGCATAACTTTCAAAAATTCTCATAATATCAAACTTTTCTTTCATTTCCATCGGTATCTCGAAAAGATTAGATTCTTCATCAGAAGGATCTTCAAATGAAAGCTTTGGAAATGACATCTCGAAACTTTTTTGATGCATTTGAGGAGTTGATGCCTTAGAAAATTGTGGTTTTGTATGCAACCTGTTCACAGCTTCCGTCAGCATCAATTCATCTTTAAAACGAATTTCTCTTTTTTGAGGATGAACATTCACATCGATACAAGAAGGATCGACCTCCAAATGCAATACGCATACAGGATGATCCCTTTCTCCAAGCATTGTACCATAACTGTTTTTCAAAGCTTTTGATAACATGGGTGAATAAACCGCTCTTCGATTCACAAAAAAGTATTGCAAACGACGATTTTGCTTCGCATAAGAAGGCTTTCCAATATATCCTTGAATCCTCAAACCTTCTTCTCTGTAATCCACATATTCTAAATGTGTTGCAAAATCCTCTCCAAGAAGCGTTTTGATCCGATCATAAAGAATTTTTTCAAATGTCTCCATCTCATTACAAGCTGCATAAAAAAGCTGCTCACCATCGCTATATAACTGAAACCCAACCTCGATATGGGATAAGGCAAGCTCCATCATCATTTTAGTAATCGCGGCAGTACTAGAAGCTATCGACTTTTGGAATTTCTTTCTTGCCGGAACATTATAAAAAATGGATTTCACATCAATTGTCGTTCCTTGAGTTCTCGAACAGATAGAAGCTCTTTCTATTTTTCCTCCATGAATATCCACATAATGCCCCTGAGTGCCTTGCGAAGAAACTACTTTCATTTTACTAATCGATGCAATCGATGCGAGAGCTTCTCCTCGAAAACCCATTGTATAAAGTGCTGATAAATCTTCAATTTGTCTGATTTTGGATGTCGCATGTCTTTTCAAGGATAATAAAAGATCTTTTTCAGACATTCCACTGCCATCATCTTCCACAGATATCTGTTGCATACCCCCTGCTTTTATAGACACAACAATATGCGAAGATTTTGCATCAACAGCATTTTCAACCAGTTCTTTTACTACAGAAGCAGGCTTTTCAATCACTTCTCCTGCCGCAATTTGGTTGATTACATGATCCGGTAATTCAATTATTTGATTCATTATTTAAAAAACCCTTAGAAATTCCTCTTTCTTTATGGCATATTTAAACTAAAAAAAACACACTTCATTTTTTATGAAAAACGAAACCTTGCTCAAAGAAGCCTTAGAAATTATCAATAAATTAACCTCCCATGGTTATAAAGCCTATTTTGCCGGCGGTTATGCTCGGGATCTTTTATTAAATATTCCTTCTGATGATATAGATATCGTTACAGATGCCCTTCCAAATGAAATCCTTGATCTTTTTCCAAAAACTCTGCAGGTAGGCATCAATTTTGGCATTGTTGTTGTCATCCATAATCATAAACAATTTGAAGTAGCCACCTTCCGTAAAGAAACGAAATATAAAGACGGAAGACACCCTTCTTCAGTTTCATTTACATCCGAAGAAGAAGACGCCAAACGTCGGGATTTTACAATCAATGGCATGTATTATAATCCTTTGACAAACAAAATCATAGACTATGTGGACGGAAAAAAAGATCTTAAAAAAAAGATCGTTCGAGCTATTGGAAACGCCTCTCATCGTTTTGCTGAAGACCGCTTGCGTATGTTGCGTGCCGTCCGCTTCGCAGCTCGCTTTAATTTCACAATCGAAGAAGAAACATTCCATGCTATCCAAAAATATGCCGATCAATTATTTCCTTCTGTCTCAATCGAAAGGGTTTCCAACGAACTTATCAAAATGGCTTCCAATAAATCATTTGGCCTATCTCTTAAATTAATGCTGGATCTGCATCTTTTAAAAACAATTTTCCCTTCTTTAGAAAACCATTCTTCTAATGAAATTATTAAAAGAATCGAAAAAATAGAAAAAACCCCTTTAAAAACACCTTTTATCATCAAACTTTCTTTTCTTTTTGAAGAAGCTTCTTTAGAAGAAAAAATCAATCTTTGTAAATTTCTCAAACTCTCCAATAATGCCATTAAAAATATTTCCTTTTTTCATAAGGCATACCACCTCTTTTTAAACGATCAAATCGACGACTATTTTCTTTGTCATTTTGCTCTTTCATCACTAGCTAATATCACCATCGATGTTATCTCTACACTTTTTGATGCACCGAAAGCCAAAAACTTTTTAAAAAATTACGAAGAGTCTCTAATCCGTTTAAAACCCTACATTGAAAGACTTGCAAATAAATCACCTATCATCGATTCAAAGTTTCTTACAAAAAAAGATATTCCTCCAGGACCTAAAATGGGGAAAATGATTCAAGAAGCAGAAAAAATTTCAATTTTAGAAAAAATTACGGATCCTGAAGAACTTTTTAGAAGAATCAGCTTAAACGAATAACAATCAAAGTCTGATCATCATATTGAAGCATTTTTGTGGAAAATCTTTGAACTTCACAATTAATGCTATCAATAATATCTTTCGTTCTTGGTTTCGAAGCATTTTTCTCTATGACATCTTTCAATCTTTGCATACCAAAAAACTCTTCATCCTTGTTTTCAGCTTCAATGATTCCGTCAGTAAATAAAACAAGCAAATCCTTTTCCTGAAGTTGTATTTCCTTTTCCTCAATTGACTTCAAAGGTTCCACTCCAAGCGCCATATTGCGGGTATGCAAATCAATAAATTCCCCTTCCCGATACAAAAGCATTGGCAAATGTCCACAACTTATATAGCGCATCCTTTTTGTTGGAATATCATAACAAATAGAAAAAAGAGTTACGAAAAGACCAGTGTCTTTAGTATCAAGACAAAATAAATTATTTGCTCTAATAATTGCCTCAATGATGGAATGCTCAAACATGTAAGAACGTAACATGCTACGAATACTTAACGAATATAAACAGCCTGAAATCCCTTTACCGGCCGTATCGGCAATCATAATAATGACAGAATTTTCCTTAACTTGAAATATATCAAAAAAGTCTCCACTTACTTCTTTTGCAGGAAGATAAGAACTTTCTAAATCAATACTTTTAAAATCAGGAGTCTCCAAAGGTAATAAAGATCTTTGAATCGCTCTTCCTATTTTCAATTCACCACGCAACTTCTCTTTTAAAAGTTTTTCTTTGACTATTTCTTTTTGATGGAAAATAACCTTCTGAATCATTTCATTGAAAAACTTACCCAAAAAATTCAATTCAAAACCAAATCTTTGCTGATGATACCTTGCATTCATGTCTCCTTTTGAAACTGAATGCATAACTGAAAAAAGTTGTTTCAAAGGTTTTGAAAAAAGGTACACTAAAAAACTTGCAATCAAACTACCAAAGACCAAAATCAGACAAATCAAAATCAAAATATTTACAAGATGTCTTCTTATCCAAAGCAAATGTAAATCTGCTGAATTCAAGCGAATTAAGATATTTAAAGGAACTTCATGCAATCGATAAGAGAAAGCAAACCCTTCTTTATCTTTTAGAATTTTTTCAAACTCTAATTTTTGATGCAATTGCTGAAGATTCGAAGAAGCAATGACTACATTTTTCTCAGATAAAATCGCTATATCCACCTTATAGGGAGAACTATTATCAATCTCCCATTGAGCTATTAAATTCTCCGGAACAATACCTGCAACCAAGTAACCATTAATCGTCTTCTTCTTTTTATCATAAATAGGTTTGGCAATGAACAGTTCCAAGTTGGACATCTTTTTCTGATCATCCAAATTGTAATAAAAGGCTTTATCTGCATCATCTAAATAAAAATTTTGAGTATACTCTTTAAAAATGCGATTTTCATTTGAAGAACTCAAACAATAAAGCTTCCCATTCATGCCACTTTTCAAATAAAAATATTCTAAAACACCCGATACCGTTTTCATTTGTTTCAAATAGTCATTTGTCATTTTTGTCGGATGATCGAATGAATGATTTGCTTCAATTAGCTTCAAAAAACCTTTTTCTCTTTGAAGAACTTCATCAATATATTCAAGTTGCCCCTTTCCAATCATGGCAACAGAATTTTTTAAATCATTTTTCTCTTGGTAAATCGAAGAATACAAGACATAAAAATTATATAAAAAAAGAGGAAGAGCAATAAAAAAAATTGAACTTAAAAACACCCTGTAGCCTAGGGAGAAAAATAATTTTTTTACAAAAGAAAAATGCTGTTTCATAAAAAACCAATAGCGGTTCCTATAGCAAGAATGTTATTCTTAAAACTAAGATATACAACATTTAAGAATAGATATGCAAATAAAAGAGATTAAAAGTAGTGATAATCACTTAATCAAACATCTGACAAAAATCAGAAAAGATAGAAAATATCGCTATGATGAAGGCAAAGTTTTGCTCGTCGGCAATAAAATGGTCTATGAAAACGCACCTTTTTTATCCTACTCCATTGTCATTACAACCAAAGATCTTCCAACACAAATTGATTTAACCTCTTCGCTTGTGATTCGCACAACGACCGCCATCATGAAAAAAATTACCGGTCTCGAATCTCCAGAGGAACTGGCAGCTGTTGCCCCAATGCCTTCGTTCAAGTCATTAGAAGGATTTTCTTCTTTGCTCATCATCGATGAAATCCAAGATCCAGGAAACCTTGGCACACTATTTCGTACCGCCTTAGCTTTTGGCTTTAAAGGCATCATTTTAACAAAAAACACCTGCGATCCTTTCAATGAAAAAGCTTTAAGAGCCGCCAAAGGAGCTACTTTTCATGTTCCTTTTACTTGGATGGATATAGAAGAAATTACAGCTTTTATTGAGAAAAATGAAATCACTCCCTACGTTGCTCATATGAAAGGGCAAAATATTAATGAAGCTTCTTTCAAAAAGCCTTTTGCACTAATCATGAGTAATGAGGGGCAAGGGATCCAAGAATGGTCCCAAAAACTTGCTATCCCTCTTTCTATTCCTTTAAATCAAAAATCCGAATCTTTGAATGTTGCCATTGCTGGAAGCATCATCATGTTCATAATGACGAGGGAATAAATGAAAAATAAGAAAATTGATGAATTTTTTCATGAAGAACAATTCTTCAAAGGGAAAAAAAGAGAAGAACGTTTCGAAAGAAAATTAAAACAAAAATTAGATCGCTCCAAATGGAAGAAAACTGACCAAAAGAAAAAAGACTTTCAGAGTTCCAATGACAATTTGAAAAAAGGGAGAGTTCTTTCCATCCATAGAGAAGAAATCATCGTTGATGTTGACAACACTTTCCTAAAATGCCAGCTAAAAGGCGCTTTACATAAAGAAAAGACAAAAAACCGCAATTTGATTTGTGTAGGAGATCTTGTTTTTTGCGATCCTGAAGAAAAAATTATCCATGATATAGAAAAAAGAAAATCCATTTTATCCCGCACTGATCTCAAATCTCAAAAACAGCATATTATCGCATCCAACATCGATCAGGTTTTTATTACAACATCCGTTATGCAACCAACGCTAAAACCTTTTTTATTGGATCGTTACATCATAGCTGCTGAAAAAGGAAATATGACTCCTATCATCGTTATCAATAAAATTGATTTATTAGATGACGAAGATCAATTTAGAAAAGAGGAAATCGAAAAAGAAAAACAGCGCCTGAAAGAATGCCTAGAAGCTCTCAAACAGACCCAATGCGAAACCGTTCTTGTCAGCACCAAAACTTTGAAAGGAATAGACACTTTAAAAAAGTTAATGCAAAACAAAGCATCTGTTTTTTCAGGACAATCCGGCGTAGGTAAATCCTCATTAATTAACCTGATACTAAATACACAGCATAAAACAGGAGTAGTCGCTAAAAAAACACAAAAAGGTTCTCATATCACCACACATGCTTCATTGATTCCTCTCGACGAAGGAGGTTTTTGTATCGATACCCCGGGTATCAAAAGCTTTGGCCTTTGGAATCTTTCAAAGCATGAAGTGCAAAATCATTTTCCAGATATTAAAAAATTCGCCCACCTATGCAAATTCAATAATTGCTTACATATCGACGAACCTGGTTGCAAAGTTATTGAGGCAGTAGAAAAAGAAGAGATCTTACCCTTGCGTTTTGAATCCTATCGTTGTTTAATTGAAGAAATCATACAAAAAGAAAAGGATATGCTATGACAATCTCTCTCTTGGAAGCTTTGGAAATTTTAGATTCACGAGGCAACCCAACTATCGAAGCCATATTAAAAACCGAAAATGGCATTCGAGTCACTTCAAAAGTGCCCTCAGGAGCATCAACTGGAGAACATGAAGCTGTTGAACTCCGCGATCAAGATCCAAAAAGATATTTGGGAAAAGGCGTTTTACATGCACAAGAAAATGTAAATAAAATCTTACAACCCCTTCTTTTGAAAAAATCTGTTTTCGATCAAGAAAAGTTAGATAAGGAAATGATTGAAAAAGATGGAACAGCTAATAAATCCAAGCTGGGAGCCAATGCTATTTTAAGCGCCTCTTTATGCTTAGCCAGAGCTGCAGCAGCAGAAAAAAAGATTCCTCTTTATGAATATCTTGGAGGAAATGAAGCTGTATATTTACCCTGCCCTATGATGAATATCATCAATGGAGGAGCACATGCAGACAGTTCTTTAGATATTCAAGAATTTATGATTCGTCCTATCGGTTTTTCTTCTTTCAAAGAAGCTCTAAGAGCAGCTGTTGAAGTTTTCCATGCTTTAAAAAAATTATTAAAAGAAAACGGTCATAATATATCTGTAGGTGATGAAGGGGGCTTTGCTCCGAATTTCAAAAGCACAGAAGAAGCCTTTGACTATATTATCAAAGCCATTGAAAAAGCAGGATATAAACCCAAAGAACATTTTACTCTCGCCATAGACTGCGCCGCTTCCGAATACTTTGATAGAAAGGAAAAAAAATATTACGAGAAAAAGAAAAAAGAAAAAAATCTTCCCTTTGTCTATCGCACTTCACAAGAAATGGTAGACTATCTAGAAAAACTTTGTGAAAAATATCCTATCGATTCTATCGAAGATGGCCTAGATGAAAATGATTGGGAAGGCTGGGGATATTTAACAGAAAGGCTTGGAAAGAAAATCCAACTAGTTGGTGATGATTTGTTTGTTACAAATACTTCTTTTCTACAAAAGGGTATCGATCAAAATGTCGCCAATGCCATTTTAATTAAACTCAATCAAATTGGCACTTTAACTGAGACATTGGAAGCCATTAAACTTGCTCAATCAAACAATTACAACGTAGTAATTTCTCATCGTTCAGGAGAAACCGAAGACGCATTTATTGCCGATCTTGCCGTTGCAACAAATGCCAAACAAATCAAAACAGGTTCTCTATCTAGATCTGATAGAATTGCGAAATATAATCGATTACTAGAAATTGAAGCAGAACTAAAAGATAGAGCAGTTTACTCACATCATTAATAATGGTTCAAAAAAAGATTTCCTTAAGAAATTAAGGAAGTCTTTTTTTATGGCATAAAACGCTTTTTGGCATCGATCATCCAAGACTTTTCTTTTCCAATTATCGTGCTTGGTCCATGTCCTGGAATCACTTTGGTATCTTCAGGAAGAGTCGCGAGTTTTTTCAATGATTCCCACATTTTACTAGGATCACTATTAGAAAAATTCACACGCCCCATTGTTCCTTGAAAAAGAGTATCTCCAGAAATCAACAAATGTTGGTCGGGAAAGAAAAAACAAACCGAACCTAAAGTATGACCAGGTGTCGCTATCACCTCACAACTAAGATTTCCAACAGAAAGTTTTTGAGAATCTTCGATCAAAATAGCATCATGAACAGGTTCCATCTCTTCTATCATCAAACCATCCATTCCTGGATTTCTTAAATTTCCATTATCGGCTTGATGCACAAAAACCTTAGCTTTTGTTTCTTTTTGCAATAAGGCAACATCACCAATATGATCGAAATGAGAATGTGTCAGCCAAATTCCTTCTATCTGAAATTCATTTTGCTTTGCATAATCAAGCACAAGCGAAAAAGAACCCGAAGACGGGTCTATTACAACAGCTTTTTTTACTGTAGAATCTGCAACTAAAATAACGTTGTTTGACAAAGGACCAACAACAAAGATCTTTATAACTATAGAATTCATCGCACCGGAGAGGATTCGAACCTCTAACCGCCCGGTTCGTAGCCGGGTACTCTATCCAATTGAGCTACCGGTGCATTTTTATGGATTAATAATCGATCAGAAACACTTTTATTTCAAGATTTTTTACAAAAAAGCCATATGAGTTACAGACATTGTTAACAAATAATTGCAAAACATCTAAAAATCTCTATAATTCAAATATAGATAACAAAAAAGGCGAACAATGAATATTGTGATTTTTGGTGCGGGTGAAATTGGTTCTCATCTTGCCACCATACTATCTTCCGAACAACATAATGTGACTCTAATTGATCAGAATGAAAAAGCACTCGAAAACATAGGCTCGGAATCAGATGTTGCAACGATTGGAGGTTTCGATGAAAAAGGACCTATCCTAAGCTCTTTACTAGATTCTTCACCAGATATATTCATAGCTATCACAGGAAATGATGATATCAATCTTGTCGCATGTTCTATAGCAAAAAATCTTGGATATCCTATCACTGTTGCAAAAATCAAAAGAATTGATTTCTTATTTCATTCCAAAATTGATTTTGGAAGACTTTTCTTCGTTGATCATTTCTTAAGTCCCGAAATGCTAACGGCCCACGACATTTTAAAATCTCTTATCAATCCTGGAGATCTTGCGATTGAAACATTTGCCCACGGCGTCATTCAAATGCGTACTATCACTTTGCCGGAAGGGTGGAAACATTTTAACAAACCAATTGCGCAACTAAATCTTCCTCATGAACTGATTATCAGCTTAATTCGTAGAAAAAATGAAAAACATGAAGATGTTATCATTTTCCCTCATGGTGATGATGTCTTACTTCCTGAAGACGAGGTCACTCTTATTGGGGAAACGGCTTTAATGCATGATCTCAATACAATTTTCGAATTTCCCGAAAAGAAAATCCGCTCCGTTGCAATCATTGGAGCTAGTGAAGTAGGTATTCGTCTTGCCACAATTTTAGAAAAATTAAGTATCCATGTGAAATTCATCGAAAAAGATGAAGCCAAATGCAATAAGCTAGCAGAAACACTACCTAAAAGCACCATTATAAATCGTGATGGAGCAAATCTTCGTTTTTTAGAAACAGAGCAGTTGCAATTGGCAGATGCCATCATTGCTTGTACATCAAAAGATGAAAAAAACCTTCTTCTTTCAATGCTTGCAAAACAAATTGGCTGTAAAAATATTTTTTCCATTATTTCAGATATTACCTTAAGACCTGTACTTAATAAATTAAATATCCAATATTCAATTTCACCAAAAGTCAATGTAGTTAAAAGAATCATGTCAATCATGCACACAGAAACTATTTCCTCTATCGCTTCTTTATATGACAACAAAGCTAACGTCCTCGAAATCAAAGTATCTCCAGATTCAGGTTTGATAGGTATTCCTCTGGCAGACTTAAGTCATCGACTTCCAGAAGATTTTTTAATTGCTGCTATTGAAAATCGTGGCAGGGTAATGATTGGAAAAGGAAACCGTATTATTTCTCCACATGATACGATCATAGCTGTAACCAGCCCGAAACATATGAAAGAAATTCAAGACTTATTTTGAGGAACTACTGTGGGATATAAAAACATTTGTAATGTACTTGGAAAATATCTTTTTTATTTTTCTTTTATTCTTTTTATTCCATTAATTGTTGCCGTTCATTATGAATATTTTTCAGACGCTCCGCACCCCCAAAGACATAGCACAGTTTATTTCCTCAGCACTATTGGTATTACCTTAGGACTGTCTTTTATTTTCAGCCAAATAGGTAAAAAAACTACCCGTTCAATTCTTCGAAGAGAAAGCATTTTGCTGGTAGCAATCATTTGGCTTATGACCTCACTTATCAGCGCTCTTCCTTTTTATCTTTCCAAGACATTAGAGAATCCTATCGATGCTTATTTTGAAGCAATGTCAGGACTTACCACAACAGGGGCTACCATGATGGTCCCTAAAAATTACGATCAGAAAGGAAATGAAATTCCTATCAATTATACAAATATCCATGTTCCTTTAGAGCAATATTCAGCTTATGGAACTATTACTCCAATCAAAGATCCTAAAACCAATAAAGTTATCGCAACAGGAATAGAATCCGTAGGCAAAGCAATACTATTTTGGAGAAGCTTCATTCAATGGCTCGGAGGTATGGGTATCGTTGTTTTATTTTTAACGGTATTACCTGCTTTGACCGTTGGTGGAAAATTCTTATACCATATGGAAACCCCCGGCCCTATCAAAGAAAGCCTTACTCCCAGAATCAAAGATACCGCCTCAATCCTTTGGAAATTGTATTTAGGTTTTACCATCGCGCAAGTATTTCTTCTTATATGGACCAATAAATCCATGCCTTTTTTAGATGCGGTATGCATCGCTTTTTCAACTATCTCAACAGGAGGATTCAGCTTAAAAGCAAATAGCATCGGCGGATATCATAATTTTCATACCGAATGGATTGTAACGCTTTTCATGATCATTGGAAGTTTAAACTTTTCCCTATACTTTCACTTTTTAAGAGGAAAAATTTTCAAAATCTATGAACCTGATTTTTTTGTTTATTTAGCTTTCATCATCTTAGGCTCTTTAGGAATTACTTTTTCACTTGTAGGCAAAGAACAATTCCTTCTTGATGGAACACAATCTATTTACACCCTCAGATCTGCTTTTCGAGAAGGAACTTTCCAAGCTATTTCCGCTCAAACTTCAACAGGTTTTGCAACTGTCAATTACGATTTATGGCCTTTTTTTCCACAAATTATCCTTCTTTGTCTCATGTATGTTGGAGGAATGGCTGGATCAACCGCTGGAGGTATTAAAACCTCCCGTTTCTATATTTTATTTAAGATATTAGCCCATAAAATCGAAGCCATCTTCAAACCCGAAAAAGTTAAAAAAATTAAAATTGGAGACAGAGAAATCACTAACGCTACCAGTACTACCGTTCTAGCTTTTTTCTGCATTATTCTCCTCATTTCCGTTGCCAGTATCATCATCTTTGTTTTCAATGGTATTGATCCAGAATCAGCTCTGGGTATTGTCGCATGCTGTATCAATAATATTGGAATGGCTTTCAGAGCTGCAGGTCCTGATGGGTCTTTTATATTCTTAACACCTTTTTTGAAACTTTTTTCATGCTTTCTAATGGTACTCGGACGTTTGGAATTTTTTACTATCCTTATTCTATTTTTACCTTCTTTCTGGAAAAAAGCTTAATCATTTGCTAAAATACTTTTGCTATGATTCATTATTTATTAAAAATTTTAGATTCTTCCTCTATAGAAAAGGCTCAAGAAGAACTGCAAAAACTTGGTCTGCAAGATGAATATATCATCGAAGAAAAGGATACAACTTTTATAGGCGGAAACTTCGAAAAACAATTGAATAATAAAGACTTAAAAAATGTTTCAATAGAAAAAGAATATTTTGAATACATCATTGATTGGGAAGCTGAAGCTTCTCATTCCCCTTATTACAAAGATAATTTGATTCAGGTTCCTTTAAATCTTTTTTCAAAAGAAAATGCTCATATTATTCGTTTATATCCAGGTCCTGGTTTTGGAGATCTATCTCATCCGACAACGGAACTTATGCTCTCCCTGATACCCGATTTCTCCAATGATGCCACTATCGTAGATATGGGATGCGGGAATGGAGTACTAAGCTTTGCAGCACATTACTTTGGGGCTAAAAAAGTCTACGGCATCGATATTTGCAAAGAAGCTATTTCCCAAGCAAAAAAAAATCTTTTTCTCAACGAATCTCCTAATATCATTTTTTCTGAAATTCTTTCTGCAAAAGAAGGTTCGTTTATTCTATTCATCAACATGATTTTTTCAGAACAATTAGAAGTTTTTAAAACCTATCCCAATCTATTAATGCAATGTAAAGTTATTATTGCTTCAGGAATTTTAGAAGAAGATGCTTGTGAATACATTTCTTTCATCGAAAATCAATCGAACCTTAAACTACATAAACACAGCTTTTTAAAAGACTGGTCGGGACTAATCTTTACCGATTAAAGCCCGATACTAATGATGGAGCCTTCTCCTCTATCATTAAAGACGAAATCGTCAGCATCATTTTCGCAACAGATACGGCATGAATCAAAGATGAGGAAACCACCTCTAAAGGATCTATCACACCAGCTTCAAGCATTGAACCAAATCTCATAGATCTGCCATCAAAACCAAAATCACCTTTAGATTGCAAAATTTCTTCTACAACCAAAGCCCCATCCTGCCCGCAATTTTTTGCTATTTGATAAGCAGGCCTTTTAAGAGCTTGTTGCAAAATATAAACTCCTACTTTCTCATCCTCTGCAAAAAACTCTTTTTGTAACTCTTTTAAAGCCTTTAAAAAACAAACTCCTCCTCCTAAAACGCCTCCTTTTTTCATACAAAGTCTTGCTGCGTGAAAGGAGTCTTCCGTCCGTGCCAACAATTCATTTTGAGCAACTTGAGTATCTCCTGCAATTTCAATTGTTGCCGCTTTTCCAGTTAATGCTGCTATTCTTTTTTCTAAATGATTATTGTTTAAAAGATTCGCCTGTTCTTTTTGCGCGGATAACTCTTGAATTCTTTTAGAAACTTCCTTTGATGGAAGATCTTCCTGAATTAAAATCGTTTTATCCATAAAAACTTTCATTTTATTTACTTTCCCAAGCATCTTCGTATCAAAATATTTTAAAGACATTCCCTTTTTTTCACTGATTACCTGAGCATTTGTATAAATAGCCAAATCTTCCAATCGATCCAAGCGATCAGTTCCAAAACTTGGAGCTGTAACAACACAAAGTTTTTTATGTGCTTTAACCTTATTAACAACAAAAGAAGAAAGAGCTTTTTCATCAATCTCATCAATAACAAATAAAACAGGTGATGAATCTGTTTCGAAAATAACTTTCAAAAGAGCTACAACTTCATTTTCATTATTAAATTTATAATCCGTGATAAAAACTCGTGCATTTTCATATTCCACTGTAAGATCTTCTTCATCCGTCACAAAATATGGAGAACAAAATCCCTTATCAAATGAAAATCCTTGAAAAATATTGTATTCCGTCTTGCCAGAACAGCTCGCATTTACAATTACTTGACCTTCTAACCCAACCTTTTCAAGTACTTTGGCAACTATTGAACCTACTGCCTCATTATTTTGTGATGCAATCGTTGCTACTTGTTCAATCTGCTTTTGCGTTGTCAGTTTAAAAGACTCTTTTTCTAAAAAAAGAAGAACTTTTTCCAATCCCTTTTCCAGCCCTTTTTTTAAACTCATAGGACAGGTCCCCGCCATGATATTTTTAACGCCTTCTTGAAAAAGCTTTTCTGCAAGTAAAATCGATGTTGTTGTCCCATCACGAACTATTTGTGCTGATTGCTCTGCTGATTCTTTAATCAACTGTACACCGATATTTTCAAACCTATCTTCTAAAACAACTTCTCTTGCAATAGAAACACCATCTGTTGTTGAAATAATTTTATTAAATTCATCTGAAATAACGACATTCTTGCCTTTGGGACCTATACTATTTTGAACAGCTCTAGATAAAATCTGAGCCCCTTTTTGTAATTTTATTAATGCGTGATGATCAAAAATCAGTTCTTTTGTCATATTAATACTCTCAAATGATTCAAAATAGTGTGTGAGAAAAAATGATTTTTCGTCAATATTGCTAAAAATCAATCATGATATAACAAATATTTCTCTCGTTTTTTCTTAAAACTTTCAATGGATTCTCTATATGAAGAAACCATTTTCCATGAAGGAAATTTATCATTTAATAAAAACTGATAAATTTCATCTGTTCCACATGCTTTACAAAACATCTCATTCGAACTTTTAAGAATCTGTTCCACTTTTTTAGGATAAAGACTTTTCAAAATCCCCAACAAGAAAAACTGCGTCGACACAGGTTGATATATCTTATGATCATAAATAACAATTTTAACTCCATTACATAACTTGCCTTTATGCAAGCCATAAAAAGGCTTATATGCAATAGGATGAAAATAAACTCCTGGCAAGTGTAATTCATTCATTGCCTTAGCATATTTTTCTTGTTCGATCCAAGGAGCCCCTACTACTTTGAAAGGCAATGTATATCCAATCCCTATATTTGCAAGCTTAAGCTCTCCCATCAACCCTGTTGTAGGATAAAAATATGCCGTATCCCATTCAGGAATATGAGGGCTTGGAGGAAGCCACATAAGATCGGTCTGCCCATAATTCATATTACGTCCCCACCCCTTCATCGGAATAACTGTTAATGTTGCTTTAATTTGATATTCTTCATTAAAAAATTGAGCAAGCTCGCCTATTGTCATCCCATGACAATAAGGCACATTTACATATCCAATAAAAGAACGAAATTTTTCATTTAGCATCGGTCCATCTATAATCATTCCTCCAAGAGGATTAGGACGATCTAGCACTATCACTTCTTTGTCAACTGTTTTGGCCTCTTCCAAAACATAACAAAGAGTCGATAAATATGTATAAGATCTGGATCCAATATCCTGAATGTCAAACACAAAAAGATCAATATTTTCCATCATCTCTTTAGTAGGACGCCTTGTAGTGCCATGTAAACTATAAACAGGTATTATTTCATCTTTTTTATCGCCGATTTTTTCTCCTGCGTAACCGCTTCCATTAATTCCATGTTCAGGGGAAAATAGTGCCACAACTTTCATGTTATGTTTTAAAAACACTTCGATAGTAGATTCGCCGTTTTGGTTTACGCCTGTTAAATTTGTAATGATACCTATTTTTTTATCAGCAAATTTTTCATATCCCTTTTCTAAAAAAAACTGTTCTATTCCAAGGGAAACTTTCGCAAATAACGTCACTGTAGTAAAAAAACATAATAAAAATATTCTAATCATATAAAGAAAAATCCTTGCAAATCTCTATAACAAACCTAACAATATAATATTTAAACAATAGATTAAGAGCATCCACAAAAATGGAAAAAAATAATGTTAATGAACAATTAGAAATGCCTATCATTTCCTTGCTCGAGGAAATCACAGGATGCTCCTTATCCGAATCGGAACGAATTGAAAACACAAAAGAACTTACTGAACTATTATTAAAATATTTAAAAAAAAATGAATCTCCCGACTTCAAATTAACTCAAAAAATCATTCAGGGAATTAGAAATGATTTAAACAATAAAGCCTTTATCATGGGTCTTTTAGATCAATCCTTTCGCCCTCTTTCAAAAGAAAAAACTATTGGTCAAATCATTTCACTAATTGAAACCTACAACACCCCTTCTTTTTTATCTTTTTTCAATAAAATCAAACTGTTTCTTTTTAAATATGCAGGAGCCCTTTTTCCCTCTATTTTTGTTCCATTAATTAAAAAAAATATTATTGAAAAAACTCTTTTTGCCTCTCTTTTTAAACAACCTAATGAACAATCTCCAAATATTTTAAAAGACGTCTCATTTGCCAAAGAACAAGTCATAAGCAAAAAAGAAGCTTCTATATGTAAAAGACTCTATCTTTCACAATTAGAAAATCCTCAAGTAGATGCAATCTCCGTAAATCCTTCATCTATTGCCTTTCCTCTTCTCCCGCAAGCTAAAAAAGAATCCGTTCATCTACTAATTCATCAATTTTCCGAACTACTTACAAAAGCAAAAGAGTTTTCTCCTCAAAAATTAGTAACATTCTTTGCTGAGGACCACACTACTACCGATTTGATTATTGAAGCATTCATACAAACACTTAGTAAAGAAGAATTCTCTTCTTTTTCCGCTGGCATTACCCTACAAAGCTATCTTCCTATTTCTCAAGAATACTTAAAAAAATTAATCGACTGGATCAACACAAGAAAAGCACCCATTTATATCACCCTCACAAAAGGATCCTATTTAAGTTGGGAACAGGTTTTGGCTTCTGAAAAAGGCCTTTTTCAAGCTCCTTATACGTCAAAAATTGAAACGGATGCACATTATAAACAAATGCAACACTACATCATCGAACATGCAGACAGAAATTTATGCAAAGTCATTTTAACAAGCCATAACCTTTTTGACCTTGCTTATTCTCTCATTTTGATTTTTGAATACAAAAGACTGAATCAATTTACTTTCGAAATCCTTCCACACATACTTCCTGCACTAAGAAAAATTCTTCCGAAATTACTCAATAAAAACATCTTTGAACAAACTGTTTTAATTGAAGACGACCTACACTCCGCTTTAAAATATATTATTCGAAGAATCGATGAAGGCTGCAACATAGACAACTTTTTTCGCTACTATCCGGAAATGACTCCTCATAATTCCTATTTTGTTGAACAAGAAACCCTGTTCGAAGAAAGCTGTCATAAAATTGATTTTCTCATCTTTAAAAATAGACTTTTAGAAAATACTGAAGTAATTAAACAATATTTCGCTCATTTTGAAAATGAGCCAGAAACAGATTTTTCCATTCCATCATTACAACCTTGGATTCAACAGTGCTTAAATAGCATTCAAAACTTCCCTGCCGAAACTATTCCCTTATGCATTGAAGGTAAATACATTACTCAAGGAAACCAAGGAACTTCCTGCAGCGCATCCGATCCCAATATTTTATATCATTTTATTATAGCAGATCACGATGATATAGAAGCTTCTATTATTTGCACTAACCAAAGTTATTTATCTTGGAAAGAAGTTCCTATAGAAAAGAAAATTGAAATTTTTGATCATTCACTTTTCCTTTTAAGAAAAAAGAAAACTCTTTTTATTCAGACTCTAATGATCGATAGTTCAAAATCTTTAATAGAAGCTGATGAAGAATTTTCTGAAACAATCGAATCTATCCAATACATAATTCATCAGTTAAAAAAAATCATGCAACACTCTGATTTATCTTGGACTCCTCAAGGATCTGTATTAATTATTTCTTCAAGAAGTTTCGCCTGCTCTGATCCTGCTGCCTCCATCACAGCAGCCCTTCTTTGCGGCAATACGGTAATTTTCAAGCCAGCTCCTGACACTCTACTATCCGCATGGAATCTTGCAAAAGTTTTTTGGGAAGCCGGAATTCCTAAAACAGTATTACAATTTTTGATCTGTCCTGATCTTCTGGCAAATCAAAAATTAATCCCTGATGAACGTCTATCTTTAATCATGCTATCTGGAAAAAATGAAACTGCAAAACAGCTTTTAAAAACAAATCCCAGCATCAATCTAAAAGCTTCTTGTGAAGGAATCAACTGCATGACTGTCACATCCTTTGCCGATCAAGAACTTGCCATCAAAGACATCCTAAATTCCGCTTTTTCTCATTCCGGACAAAAAATTTCTTCTCTTTCCTATGTTTTACTAGAAAAAGATCTTTTTGAATCCTCTTCTTTTTTAGAAAAATTAAAAAATGCTGCAAAAAGCCTTAAAACAGGACCTATTTGGGATCCAACTGTACAAATTACTCCTTTAATCAGCAGACCAGAAAAAGAACTTCTGCATCAATTAAAAGTAATCGATAAAAAAGAAAAATGGTTATTAAAACCCACTCAAGATTCTTCAAATCCTCATCTTTGGTCTCCCGGCATCAAACTCTCTAAAGAACCCTTATTAAATCATGCAACTAAAGTTTATAGATTACCTTTATTAACAATCCTCTGCGTAAAAAATTTAAAAGAAGCAATTGATACTATCAATAGTCTTCCAAATTCTCTTTCCGCTTCCCTGCATTCATTAAATGAAAAAGAACAGTTATATTGGCTAAAAAACACACAAGTAGGAAATTGCTTCATTAATCGTAATTGCTCTCAATATAAAGTTTGTAAACAGCCTTTCGGTGGATGGAAACAAAGCCAATATGCCTTAGAGACAAAAAAAGGAGGACCAAACTTTATCATCAACTTTATGCAGCTCAGACAAATTGCTCTACCACCAGGAAAAAACGCATTAAAACCTTCTATTCAACAATTGCATAGTTTTATTGAGAACATCAACCTTTCAGCCCAAGAACTCGGCATTTGGCTCACAAGTATCGGAAATTATGCTTTTCATTGGAAAAAAATGGAACAGCATCAAGATCTTATCAAAGTTATCGGGCAAGATAACTTATTTGGCTATCTACCTAAGAAAAATATCCATTTGAGAATTGAGCCTCAAGATTCAATTCTTGATGTTTTTTTAATTCTAGCTGCAGCACTAACATGCGATGCAAAAATTTCACTTTCTTTTTCCTCTCAAAGCCCTCATTCATTTAACTGGCCAGTATTAAAAAATCTATTTCTCATAAATGATGAAAGCTTTGAAAAATTTATTGAAAAAATTGAACAAGGACATATTCGACAAATTCGCGTTGTTCAAAAAGCGTCAAAAAAACTAAAGACTGCTTGCGGAAATAGTTTTGCAACTCTAATAGACTCCCCTCCCTTATCTAACGGTCGCTTTGAACTTTTACATTTTCTCAAAGAACATTCTATTAGCTATAACTACCATCATTATGGCAATTTAGGGATCCGCGAAGCAGAAATGCGAAAACCTTGCTTCTGATAAAAACTTTGCATCTAACGCATTATTACTCTACACTTCTACAAAAAATACATAAAAAACATGGAACAATTAAATTCTAATCAAAAAGAAGCCGTCACTCATATTGAAGGTCCTTGCCTAATTTTAGCTGGTGCTGGAGCTGGCAAAACCAAAGTTGTTGTTGCTAGAATTCTTCATTTAATCTCTATCGGTGTCTTACCCTCAGAGATATTAGCCGTCACCTTTACCAATAAAGCTGCAGCAGAAATGCGTCATAGAATCCACAAAGAATCTTCCGTTTCTGTACTGACATGTACCTTCCATAGTTTAGGCGCTAGAATTTTAAGAGAGTCCATTCATTTTTTAAATTATCAAAATGACTTTACCATCTTCGATCAAGAAGACTGTTTAAAACTTATCAAATCCATTTTAAAACAACTTCATATCAAAGAAGAAAAAGGATTAACAAAAAAAATAAAAAACCTTATTTCGTCCGCCAAAAATGATCTTTTAAGCCCAGAAAACATCTCTATTGAATCTGTTTCAACTTCAGAAGAAAAAATCTTTGCAACGATCTACCCTATTTATCAATCAAAACTCAAACAATATAATGCTGTGGATTTTGATGACTTATTATTCCTCTCCGTTCAACTTCTCAAAGAAAAGGAAGAAGCTCGAAATTATTATCAAAACAAGTGGAAATTTTTATTAATTGATGAATACCAAGACACCAATAAGGCTCAATACCTACTCAGCAAAATTCTATCTGCAAAACATCAAAATATCTTCGTTGTTGGGGACCCGGATCAAGCAATTTATTCTTGGCGAGGAGCTAATTATCAAAACATCTTGAATTTCGATCATGATTTTGAAAATGCCAAAGTCATCACTTTAGAACAAAATTACAGATCCACAAATACTATTCTTTCAGCAGCCAATGCTGTCATTGAGAAAAACAAAAATCGCTTAGAAAAAAATTTATGGAGCAGTCTTGGAGAAGGAGATAAAATAACTCTTTTTCAAGCAATGAATGAAAAGCTAGAAGCTTCTTTTGTTATTAATGAAATAGTAAAGTCCATGAAAAATGAATCTAATAAATTAAAAGATCATGCAATTTTTTATAGAACAAATGCCCAATCTAGAACTTTTGAAGATTTTCTGATTGAAAAGAAACTTCCCTACATAATCTATGGAGGAATCTCGTTTTACCAAAGAAAAGAAATCAAGGATCTTTTAGCTTTTCTAAGAATACTTGCCTCTGACAATGACTATATTTCTTTTGCAAGAATTATCAATGTCCCCAAAAAAGGAATAGGTATTTCTACTATCGAAAAGATCGTTGAATTTGCCACAAATCTTTCTTTACCGATTTCTTCCTGCCTTTCTACATTAATTACAGGCAACAATGATATCCGATTATCTGCAAAGCAAAGAGATTCCTTAAAAACTTTTCAATCTCATTATCAAGCTTTAAAAGAACTCTCTTCAAAAGTCTCATTAAAAGAACTTATTGAAGAATGTATTGATAGATTCGATTATTTTTATCACCTTAAAGAAGATCCAGAAACCTTTGAAGAAAGAAAGGAAAATATTTTTGAATTAGTTGCAAAAGCAAGCGATTGGGAAGAAAAAAAAGAAGAACCCTCTCTAATATCATTTTTAGAAGAATTATCATTAATGACAACAACTGAAATAGAAAATAAAGATGAAGCATTAAAATTGATGACGGTTCATAACGCAAAAGGATTAGAGTTTAAAACAGTCTTTCTAACAGGACTCGAAGAAGATACATTTCCTCATATCAATTCAAAATATTCAAACGAAGAACTACAAGAAGAGAGAAGACTTTTTTACGTAGGGATGACTCGTGCAAAGAAAAAATTATTCATTACATCTACAATGAACAGATACCTTTTTG
>DAOTHK010000004.1:0-29497 GCA_035447625.1 Chlamydiales bacterium | reverse complement strand
TCAAAAGAAATACCTATAGACTATTTTTTGCTCTTCTAGGATTTACAACCACTAGTTGCATGGTAGGTCCTAATTATCATACGCCGAAAGTTGCTGTATCCGAAAATTATACTGAAAGCCCATTGGATGCTAAAGAAAACTCTTCTTTACAGGATTGGTGGACAACCTTTAATGATGAAAAACTCAACAGTCTCATAGAAATTGGAATCAAAAACAACTACAACCTGAAAATTGCAATCGAAAAAATTGAACAAGCTCGCTCTTTTTATCGCTTAAAACGAGCTGATCTTTTTCCTGAAATCAATATGAATGCTGCCGCTATCAGGCAAAAACTCAGTCGTAATGAAGCGATCTCTTCCTACATCCCCTTAACAATTTATAATAATTTCCAAATTGGATTTGATGCCCTTTGGGAAATAGACATCTTTGGAAAAATCAGAAGAGAAAAACAAAGCGCTCTTTTCTCCATGCAATCCAAACAAGAAAACATGCGCAATGTCTATATTTCTCTTCTAAGTGAAATCTCAAAAAACCATATGGATCTGATCGCACTGAATCAAACAATCAAATTAGAAGAGGAAAAGATTCAATTGCAACAAACAATCTATAACTTAACCAAAGACCTGAAACAAACCGGAATCGACAGTTCCATTGCAGAAGAAAATGAACTAGCTTCCCTCAAGCTTTCTCAAGCTAGAATCAAAGCTTATCAAACGCTTTTCAAACAAACTGCCTACCGTCTAGCCTATCTTTTAGGGATGCAACCTGAAAAGATACAGATACAAGAATATAATGAGCTTACCCTTCCTGATGCCACTCAAAAGATTCAACCTGGAATGCCTTCGACCCTTTTGCAAAACCGTCCCGATATTCGTATGGCAGAAAGAAATTTAGCTCAAGCAACCGCTCAAGTAGGTTCAGCTATCGCAGATTTTTTTCCTCGCTTTTCACTTACCGGAGATAGCCTTTATGACTCCAAGACTTTAAATAACCTTTTTGAAAAAAACAGTTTCAACTGGTCACTCGGCTCCTTTTTGAAATGGCCTATCATTCATTTTGGACGTATCAGAGCCAATGTCGATGTACAAAAATCAATTCAAAAGCAAGCTCTACTCACTTATGAAAATACCATTATCGAAGCTCTCCAAGATGTAGAGGGAGCACTTGTCGCCTATTACAATGAAAAAATAAAATTAAGTGAAATTGAGCAAGAAGTTACCGCTATAGAAAAATCAACAACACTTCTCCATGATCAATATGCAAGCGGACTGATTAGCTATCCAAAGTATCTGAAACAAAAAAAGATACTCCTAGATACACAATTGCAAGAAATTGATTCAAAAAGAAATTTATTAAACAATCTCATCGCAGTTTATAAAGTGCTCGGTGGAAGCAACTGGGAAAACTGTCAGAAATAAAAAAAAGCACAAGTTCCCTATAAAACTTGTGCTTAAGATGCAAAAAAATCAAATACTAATTTTGTGTACTATTAGGAAGATATAGCTCTATGTCAGTATTATTTGGCTTAGTATTATTAGGTAAATTATTTGGTTTTATAGGCTGATTCATATTATTAGGCAGATTATTGACCTTCTTTTTTTCTCTTTCAAGATATTGATCCATCAACTGATCATCTTTTGCTTTTCTTTCTTCATCAAGTCTTTGAAGCTCATAAGATAAAAGAGCTTCTTTTCTTTCTGACTCTTCCCCTTTTTTAGCAGATGAATATCCTGTTAAATAACCAAGAGAATACCCTGAAGAAAAGCCTTGTTTATATGCTAAACAAGATGCATCATCAACAAGCTTGCTCATAAAGAAATCCGCGCCAAGTTTTGTTGCAAAAAGAATTTGATCGTTATAGGTATTCACAAAAATATGCGTACATCTTTTAAGTTCTTTTTTATTAGAAGCATTCTCTACATCATATATAACAAAATCACTTTTGCTATAAATTTCTATAGAAGAGCCTGAGTGCCAATCTTCGGGTTTACAATCGAAATTTTCCGCTGCAATCTGAACACCTTTCCACCATTCCAAAGGAGTTCTCCAGCGTTTTTTCAAAGGTCTCACAGTCCAACAAGAACCATCATCTGTGATATAATACCCTTCTTTATCAATAATAATTCTACCTTCTATCTGCGCTACATAAGATTCACTATTCGCAAACACGGAGACAGTCAAAAAGGATAAAAAAATAAAAATATTTTTTTTCATAATTCCTCTGGGTTATTTTAGGTGAAATAAAATAACATAAGAATTATTTAATTCAAAGATTCTTAAATTAAAAGAAGCCTCATGATTTTCATTCCTAGGAAAAGGCTCAAAACCCCTAATGAAACACTTAATAAGACATAAACAATCCCTTGAAAATGAAGTCCTTTTTGAAATAAAAGAGCATACTCTAAAGAAAAAGCTGAAAAAGTTGTTAAACCACCTAAAAAGCCAGGTATTAAAAATTGCTTCACATTATGTGAAACACCATCAAAACGAAGAAAAATACTTGTAAGAGCTCCTATCAAAAAACATCCAATAATGTTCACAACCATAATCTTAAGAGGAATAGACACAATTTTCTCAGGCAAAAAACGCATTAAAAACATGCGCATGCAAGCCCCAAGTGCCCCACCTGCTGCAATCCAAATCATTGACATGCTATTTCCTTCCATTTATATTCATTCATCAAATTATCCAGAAAAGGTTTAAATTACTATGACAAAACCTCTTTCAACTCGTAAAAGCGTTAAAATCCTATTGATCAATCCTGATAATAAAATTTTATTAATGCAGGCAGAAGATCCTAAAATTACCTCCAAAGAGGGTAACTATCATGGCAGATTCTGGTTCCCAGTCGGAGGTGGTCTTGAAGAAAATGAAACAATTAAACAAGCAGCCATTCGCGAACTTTATGAAGAAACAGGTCTTTTAGAAAAGCATGTAACAATAGGGCCTATTGTCTGGCATGGAGCTTTCGAACTCAACATCAACAATGTCCTTACGCAATTGGATCAAACTTTCATTGTCATGAAGACAAAAGAAAAAGAAGTGAGGTTGCATGCACTATGTGAATGGGAAAAACAGCATGCACTGAATCTTGCCTGGTTTTCCTACGAAGAGATTTGCAATTGCGAAGATGTTATCTATCCCCTCATCTTAAAAAGCCATCTGCAAGATATTTTAAATGAAAAATACCCCTCTTCCATGATCGAAGTAGACCTGTCACTGCAACCTAGCTAAAAATCTTTTTAATTGGATTTTTTCACAAATTCCGATTTCAGCATGATGGAGCCAAACCCCTTCACTCTGACATCCAGATTATGACCATTGACCGGTTCAACTATATGGATATCTTTGATTTTCGTACCGATTTTGAGTGGAGCTGAAGCACCTTTCACCTTTACATCCTTGATGACAGTGACGCTATCCCCATCCTGCAATTGATTCCCATGTGCATCTTTA
This sequence comes from Chlamydiales bacterium, assembly GCA_035447625.1. Lineage (GTDB taxonomy): Bacteria > Chlamydiota > Chlamydiia > Chlamydiales > SM23-39 > DAOTHK01. The sequence continues at coordinate 26,041 of DAOTHK010000004.1, read as the reverse complement.
ACAATTAAAACTGACTCTTCTTTTTGTTCATTTGAAGGAATCCATTCATGTCCACATTCGGGACACACAAGCAATTGTCCATTTTCATAAACATATTCACAATTACATTTCGGGCACGGGGGAAGATTTTCCATAATCAAAGTCCTTTTTTATATTTAATATAACACAAAAGAATCTAAGATGCATCTACTAATCCAAGAACACCATCACCTAGATCCAAATGGTATTTAGAACCGATACGCATTACTCCGATATCCACTAAATATGCTTTTATAAAAACAGGATTGATCTTTCCATTTTCATCTTCAACAGGAACTTCGAATAAAGTAGCAGGAGAGGTCCCCATAATACCTAAAGAAATCCTTAACTTGTTTTTCTCCTCTTCATTTAAGTCCTTTTGTTTTTCTACCCATCCAAAAAGCCAATTATAAAATTCTGATTTAGGGAAGTAATCTTCTCCTATCAATTGTTGAACGATCGGAATGATATTTTCTCCATGATAAGGGAAAATCTGTTGCTTGATTTGATTATAAAAACAGAATTCAAAAAATCTATCCGAAAGATCGCTACCTTCATCTAACGCAAGTAGATCTTGCTCTGCTGAAATATTATATGTATGAAAAATTTTCCCAAATATATGAGAAAAAGCATTATAAGTATGCAAATCATCCAGTGCGAAAATTTTCTTTATCTGGGAAGAACTAGTTTTCAAAATATTTCCATAAGATTTCTTCAACAATGTTGTTCGATCAATTTTTAATTTCTGAGCAAGCACTTTCATTGGTGAACCATTTTCCAAAGTCCCTTCTGTAATACCTAAATAAATTTCCTCAATAACATCAAGTTTTCTTGGGCCACAATATCCTCCTCCATCAATTGCTAATCGCAATAAAATATCGGAAATATCTACCTGATTCTCTGAATTTTTCAAAAAGGTTTCGATAGCACTAAGCATCGATAAAGGCGTATCATAATCTTTAATAATACCGCTGACAACTCTTTTGGCAACCAAAGGACCCAAACATTCATGCAACAAACCATCCACCAAAACTATTAATTGATCTTCCGGCATCGAATCAATCGCAAGTTTTAAAAATTGTTCTTCAGATAACTTATCCATAATAGACTTTAATACCTGACCATCAATTTGTTCATTTTGATCCAGAATAGAGCTAATTTCTTTAAGCGTTTCTACATCAAACATCAACTGCAATTGACGGGAATCGATAAGCTCTTGAAGATCTTCATCAGTATTTTTTGCAACAATAGAACAATCCCTTTTAAGAGTTTCAATATCAAGCTGCAATCTCCACTTACCAGAACCGATAATCTCTGTTATTTCTTCTTCAGTATTTTCTGCAACAATGGAACAATCCCCTTCGATCTCTTCTCGATTGATTATCAGATTCAATCGTTCATCACCTTTTAATTTATTTCTTATTACATGAATTTGCGAATGCCAGTCCACTTGAGCAAATTTTTCATAAAAATATTCAGGAGATGCAATAGGATTCGTACAAGGCAGTTCTGATTGAAACTCTTTTTGAGCTATATAGGAAGGTTGAATTTCACATCTTTTTGAAAAACCTTTTTCTGTTAACATCTTTTTCATCTCATCTGTCGACAAACCTTTTCTAAAACGCCCTAAATAGCTTTTGCGAGCAAAAGCCTTAGTTGAAAGAGAAAAAACTATACGAATCTTTGAAAAAAGATTTCCATAACATAAATCGATTCCCAAAAAGACTTTCGACAAATAGCGTTGCATGAAATTTTGCAACTTTACAGGTACATGAGGACTTTGAATGATAAAATCTATAATTTCTGCTGTAACAGCACCTGCTGCATAAACATATGCTCCAAAATAGAAAAAAGCCAATATGGATACTTTATTCGCTACGTCTATGACCTTGGGTAAACACTTATTTGCCAATCCAATGGGTTTTCCCAAAACTTTTTTTACTTTTGAATTCTTTCCTTTACTTAGAAAATAATGTACAGCTTCCAACCCTACCGGTACAAAAGAATAAGAATGCTTAATTTTTATAGGAGGTTTTGAAGCATTCCAATAAAAAGAAAAACTTAGGAGACTAAAAGTTCGCATTATCGCCAACTGTACGCGGTTATTCCCCGCTTCCATAGATTTATCATTAGCTTCAGAGCGAACAAGCCCCATCTTATTACTGAATCCACTCAAATAAACAGCAGCCATTTTCAACCTCTTTTTTGAAATAAAATAGCGGATCATTGTAATTAAATTAGTATTAAGATTAAATGAATTTTCCAATAAAAACATTTTTCTAGCTTCTCAAAGAGAAAAATCCGTATAATATTTTTTACAATAATTTAAGGAGACAGAATATGAGCCTATATTTCATTACCATTCCATTAATTTTACTAATTATTATTTTAAAAGGATTTCGCATCGTTCCTCAAAAGCAAGTTTTCATCGTAGAAAGACTTGGAAAATACCATCGATCGCTTTATGCAGGATTTCATTTCATCATCCCGGCCATAGAAAGAATCTCTTATAAACATTCTTTGAAAGAAACAGCTATCGACGTTCCCAAACAGGTTTGTATCACAAAAGACAACATTTCCGTTGAAGTGGATGGAATTCTTTATCTACGCGTCATGGATCCTCAAAAAGCCTCTTATGGAATTAACGACTATCTATTTGCGACTACACAAATCGCTCAAACAACCATGAGATCCGTTATCGGAAAGTTGGATCTTGATCAAACTTTTGAAGAAAGAGATCGGATCAATGCCCAAATCGTGCAAGCCGCGGATAAAGCCTCCGATCCTTGGGGTATCAAGGTAGAAAGATATGAAATCAAAGATATCAAACCTCCTCAATCCATCAAAGATGCCATGGAAAAACAGATGAGAGCCGAACGTGAGAAAAGAGCTCTGATCGCCCAATCACAAGGGGAAAAGCAAGCGCTAATCAACCGCGCGGAAGGAGAAAGACAAGAGCTTATTGCAATTTCTGAAGGAGAAAGGGAAAAAAGAATCAATGAAGCGGCCGGTAAAGCTCAAGAAATTGAAAGCATTTCCAATGCAACCGCAAAAGGTATTTTAGCTATCGCAGAAGCTATCCAACATGAAGGTGGAAAAGAAGCTGTTGCTTTAAGAGTTGCCGAGCAGTATGTAAAAGAATTTGGCAATCTTGCCAAAGAAAACAATACGATGATTATCCCCTCAAACTTATCCGATATCTCATCTGTGATTGCTACTGCAACTTCGATATATAAAAATCATAAATCTTAAAATTTCTTAAATGGTCCAAGCTTTTAAGCTTGGATCATTTTAAAAACTAATAAGTCCCTGAAAATATAATTTTGAAGAGTGATTATCAGACATTTTTTTCAACGGATAACCCCAGTCAAAATCAAAAGAAAGATTATTCCCCACATAATAACGAAGTCCCGCTCCAACACCGCAAAGGATCTGGTTATCCTTGATGCCGGGTGTTGCCGTATGATCCTTGGCAGCTGCAAAATCTATGAAGCCTAAAAATTTCAATCGATCATTAACATGTGGATTCAAATGTTTCATCAGATGAATATCAAATGTCTGCAATTCCAAATTGGTTAAAAAAGCATTATCCCGAATCACCACCCTGTTATCATAACCTCGAACAGTCGTTTGGCCACCCAAATCAATTTGTTCCGATGGCAATAGATTGCGATAAGCGGCTTGTCCAAGCATCTTCCAATGCACTCTAAAATCCCAGGGAATCCTGATTTTTTGATCGAGCAGCAGACGAATATAAAAATATTGCGGTTTAGCACCCGCATGAAAAGCGTTATAATTTGTTTCTGTTTGATTCTTTAAAAACTTAAAAGGAGAAACAAAAAAATCGCCTGAAAAATACAACTTATATTTATTGGATTCCAATGAAAAATAATAGTTGAAAAGCATTTGAAATAGCGCTGCATAATCGGATACCGTTACACTGCTTGCAGTATCGACTGTCGCAATATTGTTGTTTGTATCTTTATAATCCGCCCCCACCACAAATCCCTGCTGGAAAAAGGTATATAATTTACCTATTGGAACATCATAGCGGAAACTACCTTGAAAAGAGCGACCGGTACTATTAAAACCCACTAAATCCGGTTTTGCAATCGCATAACCTCCAAAAAAAGACAAAGTCTGATGAAAAAATAAATGCGCTGTATAGCTCAAAGTATGAGACATAAATTTATGAAAATCAAAAGAGCTATTGAATTGATAGGAAAAAATATGATTCTCACTAAATAGATTCCCCCAATTAAGTCCGATAATCCAACGGTTGAGTCCTGTAAATTCACTGCCCGAATTATCTGCACCCGTATAAACCCTTAAAGGAAAACGATCCTGAATAACAACATCAATATCTGTCATCATCTCACGGTTTCCTTCAGAAAAGATAATATTCGCATTTTGAAACGGATTACGATTGATCCAAGCAATATCTGTTAGAAGTTGATCTTCATCAATATGCTCGCCAGGCCTTGCATGAATAGACGCTAAAATCTTATCTGTAGGCACATAACGGTTATTTTTAACGGTAATAGCCTCAATTTTTCCCTCTATTACAACCATCTGCAATACATGCGATGACACTTCTTGTTCTAAAACAAGCACCGTAACAAAAGGATGATTTTTACTTTTGTAATAATTGATAATCGTCTGTTTTAAATCTTCTATCAATTCATAAGTAAGATCTTTTCCCATAAATATAGGAATCAATTTAGCATTTAGATCCTCTTTTGCACCTGGAACATCCAGCCCTTTATAACAAACACCCTCAATACTTCCAGCATCTTGCTCCATCAAATTAGCAGAACCTACAAGTAAAAGACCTTTCAACTTATCAATAATGACTTTCTTTTCAATTTCTTCTTTTGTCTTCGGAGTCTCCAAAGATTTTGAAATTTCTTCAGATTCATTTTTTTCTAATAGCTGATTTTCTTCATTTACGGATAACTTTTCATTTTGTAGATCTATTGGCAAAGAAATTCCTTCTTCTTTTTCATCAGCTATTTCACGCGCTTTCACTTCATCTTTAATTACATTATCCACATCGTTTGAATCTTCTTGTCTCTCTATGGAGACACTTAAAGAAGCCTCTATTTTCTCTTCATTTTTTTCCACTTCAATAGAATCGATACTTGCTTGATTAATTTCAGGAGATGACAAATCATTTCCAAACAAAAATCTGATTGAAAAAAGCGAAATAAAGATAATTTTTTTATTCGTGATCATTGATATATTTTTTATCATAATTTGCAAAAAATCCTATATACCTTTTAAGGAATATAACATTTTTTTCAAAGGGATATTTTGAATAGGCAGGCGTATAAACTTTTTCTAATCGAGAATTGGCTGTATTTACAAAGAGTTCAAAAGATTCATCTTTTGGAATTTTATTCATTTCCCGGTCTATGATCTGATTCAATTCAGAAGACTTATCCCCGACTAATCGAATTGTTTGATCACCAACACCTGGGACCTTATAAAAAATCACATATGGATCGCCTGCATCCCCTGTATATGTTTGATAAGCAACATCATAAACTTGATAAGTAGTATTATCAGTAACAGAATAACCATTCAATGTTCCCCCGATTTCATTTTGATCAGGAACTGCTGAAAAAACCCTAAGATCACCAGAAGCTGCTGTTACAGTACTTCCATAAGTCATCGTAAAACGACCAGTGCCAGCTACTAATGGTGTTGCCTGATCCACTACGATAGTTACAGAACCCGACCCTGAATTAGAAACAGATCCTTGATCAATAATATCTACGCTTGAAGAAGCAAGCAATAAAACATCCCCACCTGTTGAAGTGACATAAGCATCATTTCCTTCACCATCAATAGAAATCTTATCGGATGTCAGCGTTACATCTCCGCCAGAGCTAATATAGGCATCAGATCCTGCAATGGATTCAATACTAATGACATCCTCAGCCGTTACAACAATATCTCCTGAAGCTGTCTGTAAATAAGTCGAACCATCTCTTCCCGACATCATAATAAAGTTATTCGGAGTGGTAAAAGAAATGCTTCCCGATCCTAAATTCGAAATACTACTATTATGACTTAAATAAGAATCTGAAGAACCGCTGAGTCCAATAACCACACTAACATTTCCGGTTCCACCTGTTATCGAAATCCTTCCATGGCTATCCGCTGAGAAAAAATCTTCCACAGCAATTGTTAAATCACCTGAGCTAGTTGTGATTGTCGAAGGATATGCTTGAAGACCTGCCATAAAGACATTTTCAGAAGATAATACCAAATCATCCCCAGCTGAAATAATTGTAGCTCCTCCACTCGCTCCTTTCATTGAAATATCAGAACTTGCATTTACAGTTATCCCCCCTAATGCAGTCAATGATGCATTTCCAGCATTCCCTCCCAAAAGATTGAAATTATTAGGAGTGGATAAAGAAATATTTCCGGTTCCACTATTGGAAATTTCAGAGTTATTGATAATCGATAAATCCCCAGAGCCACCGGTACCTGCTATCACAGTTAAATCTCCTATCCCTCCAGTAATTTGAATAGAGCTATTCACATTCAAGCTAATCTGATCTTGCGTTGTAACAGATAAAGCTCCCGAAGATGTTAAAATATCGCTTTCATCAACTAAAAAGATTTTATCAGCATTGACAGTAGTTACCGCTCCTCCAATAATTTCAGCAGAACCCATCGAACTACCTGCTAAATGAATCTGCTCTCCTACATCAACAGAAATCCCTTGAGCGCTTGAAATATAGGAATTTCCTCCGGCACGCGCTTCAATAAATAAATTAGAACCCACATTGATATCGGCAGCCCCGGATCCCTGATCCTTCACGTAAGCCCCTCCAGTAATAGAAAGATCCCCGATTTGACCCGAGCCAGCTGCAACATTCAAACTTAAACTTCCTGAACCTGACAAGTTATTAATTGTAGCCCCCCCTAAAAGAATCATATCGCTTTTCGTTGTAATCGTCGTATTTCCCAAAGCATTCTCAATATCTGTTGTAGGCCCTGAAAGAATTCCATTTAATGCTAAAATATTTGCTGAAATATCAAGGGTTCCATTAGCTGCAATCAATGCTCGTCTATTCGCATCCGTTCCAACTGGATTCGATAGAAGAATGCCTCCATTATTAATCATAAAAGAAAAAGGGCCTCCAGAAGTCATCCCAACAAACCCTCCACCACCGCGAAAAGTCACGTTTTTGGCAATGTTCGCTGTAATGGTAGAAGCGCCATCAGGAGTACCGGAATAATTTGTAATCAAATTATAAACTTGTGCAGCATTGGTTTGCAAACCTGCATCCAAAGTTAAATTTCCATCGATTGTCAAAGTCAGATCTGCTTTTGCATTTCCTGCAGAAGTCAAAGGAAATACTTGATTAATATTGGCATATGCTCCTATTACGTTCCCATGAAAATCTTCTGTGTCTGAAATACTTTCCATTCTTAAAGGACCATTATTTTGAGTAATCACTTCAATACTTGTTACGTCAATACTTCCAGTCGCCCCGGCAGTTCCCATAAAACGCGCTCCGATAAAAGATTCAGCAGAGCTGCGAGCTCTTATCATAATACCATTAGCAGAAGTTACCTGAATCTGTGGAACATTATTGATCGTTAAATCACCACCACTTGTTCCCGATTTCAAACCGATATGCCCAACACCTGCAAAACTTTGTCTCTGGGTTCCAGAGGTGATGATAATGTCTTGTGGAGAAGTGCTCTTCAAAGCAACTGTAACACTTCCACTATAGGTATCAGCTGTTTCAGCACTTCTACCCCCATGCCCAATCAAAGCATAACAAACAAGTCCCGTTCCTCCAACAACCGACAAACCATCTCCTATCGATGGAATCGATATGTCACCTGTTGCCGTTACACTTTCACCTGTTCCCCTTATATGTCCTATCTGTGCAAAACAAAGATCCGAACTTCCACCATAAACATTCAAATCTCCCGTTATACTGGATATTGTAATATCTCCGGAAAAAACAGCAGGTGCGCCTAAAGAGAGTCCCAAGCCATGTCCTATCACCGCATAACAAGCGCTCTCACCTAGAAGACCTCCTTGCAATAAAACATCCCCCCCAACACTTGTAATGACAATATCCTGAGAACTACTAGCTGTCGGATAACCTATTTGCACATAAGCGGAGGTCACATCACCACCTGTCAAAGTTAAGTTTCCGAAAACAGACGCAGTCAAAGTACCTGCAACCGCTCCAATTCCTGCAGGCGTATCTGTTAATGTTGGATTGATCAGAAAATCCCCTCCAACTGTGATATTCATATCACCGGAAGAAGCATTCGAATTCAAAACCAAATCCTGTACTAAAAGAGTATCTCCTGTAGTAATCGTCAATTCTCCGGTTGTATTCATCGTAATAGATTCTGCAATATTCACATTACTAATAGTAGTTTCTAAGACAAGTGATGCACTACCATCAACTGTTATAGGTTGATCAACATTCACATTTTGATAACCTAAAAGAGTCAACGAACCAGAACCTGTGCCAGTGATGGTTACCTCATCGCTTATGCTGATATTTGCAGTAGAAGAGGTGAATTCATGAAGACCTGGACCTGTTAAATCAACAGGATCATTTATAATAACCGTATCGTAACTATATAATTTAAGAGTTCCATTTTCCACCTCAATGTCACCAGATACAATAATTTGATCACCGGAAGCAAAGGTCACAGAACCAATTGATCCCCCTAAATCAATTGCTTCACCTTTTGTAGATAAATAGCACGTCCCAGATGATTTAAAAGAAATTGATTTGGTAGGAGTTGTATTATCCAAAGTGATATCACCCCCAGAACCTCCTTGCGCTGCCATAATTAAATTACCGGTTGAGGTTGCGTCAAATGTAATACTTCCAGATGAATCTACAATAATCTCTCCATCCCCATCAAAACCTGAGCCCATCGCCACATTAGCGGAACTTCCGGTTACAGTAATTGCAGCACTAATAGTAATATCGTTATAAGCCTTCAGATATAATACATTGCCATCATGAGCACTTGTAATCGCGATGCTATCTTCAACAGAAATATCTCCGGCACGGTTGGCAGTTCCAGACGTTGCATCAACTATCACGCTAGTTGATTGGAGCTGTGTTAGCATCGTTGTAATATTCAAAGTTCCAGTCTGAGAAGTAATTGGATCTGCTTCATAAGCTGTAGTTCCTGCATTCCAACTCAAATTACTGTCAGCTCCATTACTAATTGTAATATTGATCGGGTCGAGAAGCAAAACTCCATTTATCCCGTTCGAAGCCAAAGTTGAAACAATCCCCACCGGTGCCAAGATACCTTTACTGGAAATTTCAACAAATCCGCCATTTCCTAATAATGGACCACCACAAGCTTCGATAGAGCCATACATGCCGCAAGCATCATTTCCCCAAATGATAACTTTTCCGCCATCACCTTGAATATTGGCACTGGCTAAAATTTGTACATCTTTTTCAATAAGGGTATAATCCGCATTCATCACATCTAGATTTTTACCTTGATAATCTCCACCGATTAATACAGTTCCACCTTGAGTATCTGCGCTGACATCGATTTTCGCCTCTTCATAAAGTCTGACTTTTTCTCCAATAAGCCTAACTTCTCCTCCGATATCTTCAGATTGTTTGGCTGTAATTGTTCCGGCATTTTCAAGATTCCCTTGCTCTACTATAAGAAAAACTTTGCCTTCCTCTTTTTTAAAACCTTTCGCTTCAATATATCCTTTATTATGAATTGCAAGTGCATAGGGATTACTTTTTGCTCTCATTTCAACAACGGATGCTTTAATCGTTCCTTCATGAACAATCTGTTCCGGATCATTTTGATTTTCAAGATGCGCTTTTATAATGATTTGTTCTTTTCCTTGTGGCTGAAAATAAATTTCGCTACCCGAGCCCATTCCACATGTTCCCGAAGTTTCAATATTTCCAACATTTTCAATATGATGAGCAAAAAGATAAACACCACCATCTGATGCTTTTATTTCACCGGTATTGATAATTGAAGAACTATTTTCCCCTTTAAATAAATAGGACTGATTCAGAAAACCATCATCTGTAAGTTTCAAACAGGAAGCTATAAATCCAGCTGCTTGAATTTTCCCATCGATATAAATACCATTTTCATTCAATAGATAAATCTGTCCATTAGACTGCAAAAGACCAGAAATCCTGCTCATTTCCTGACCCGTTACACGATTCAATATAGCAGACGTCTCACTTGGAAGAATAAAGCGTGTCACCTCTCCTTTTTCAATAGAAAAACTTTTCCAATGAATAATGGATGAATCAGAGGCTGTCACCTCTAAAGTATTCAAAGATTTATGAGAAATAGACACATTCCCATGCTGCACATCCATTTCTGTAGGATTGGCAACAAGAGACGAAGAAATAAGAAATAAAATTAAAATGCTTTTTCTCATAATAATCCTCTAATTGTTAAACTAGTTAATTAAATAAGAAAAAGCAATATTTATTTAATAATAAATTAAATCACATTACTTCAGCTGCAATAGCTGCAAGTTCTGATCTTTCCGTCTTATGTAAAAAGATCTGCCCGTAAATTGGCTGATCCTTAAAACAAGAAGCTACATAACTAAGACCATTTGTATCGATATCCAAATAAGGATTGTCAATCTGCGACACGTCTCCTGTTAAAATAACTTTCGTTCCTTTTCCAGCTCTTGAAATAATAGTTTTCATTTCATGAGGTGTTAAGTTTTGCGCCTCATCTATAATCATATATACTTTGGGCAAAGTTCTTCCGCGAATATATGTCACCGCTTCCACTTCAATTTTATTACTCGACATCACAAAATCCAAAGCTGATTGCGCATTGGCTTCGCCATTGGACATTTGACAAACCACTTCTAAGTTATCATATATCGGTTGCATCCAATGCTGCAATTTCTCTTCTTTCGTTCCCGGCAAGAATCCGATATCTTTTCCAAGAGGAATAATCGGTCTTGAAACTAAAATCTTTGTATATTCATTTTCATCGAATACTTTCATAAGTCCGCATGCCAAGGCAAGCAAGGTTTTTCCGGTTCCGGCAGGCCCCATCAAAGAAATAAGATGTACATCATCCCTTAGCAAAAGATCCAATACGCATTTTTGCTCAACATTCAAAGGATGCACTCCCCAAACTCCTTTATTGGCATTGATCAACGATTCCAATCTCCCTTTTTTCTTATTGTAAGTACAGACTGCGGATGAATTTTCCAAACTTTGTAAAATACAATATTCATTAGGACGGAAGGACTCTCCTTCTAAAACCACCGATCCATCCTTGTAGAACATATCAATGATTCTTTTTTCTACATGAATGGTGCGTATTTTTTGAAATACATTATCCGTAGAGACTTTCAGGTTTTCATAATCCTCTACTTCCAATCCCATGGCTTCCGCTTTTACACGCGTAATGAAATCTTTAGAAACAAAAACAACATTTTCATTTTCCTGCTTTAAATTAAATGCAACATAAAGAATCTGATTCGCATGCCGATCAAGAGGCAAAGGAAAATAATGATTTTTTTCTTCTTGCTGATCTAGATATATCCGAATCGTGGTACCTTCTGGAATTGTAATTCCTTCAGCAAGTGTTTTTTCATCTGATGCCAAACTATCAATATATCGCAGTACTTCTCTTGCATTTTTCCCTAGCTCATTAGGTTTTTTCTTATATTTATCCAGTTCCTCTAAAACTGATAAAGGTATTATCAAATCATTTTCTTTAAATTTACGTATGGCATAAGGATCATACAAAAAGACATTCGTATCTACGACAAAAGTTTTTTTATTCATTGGACCTCCCCAAATAAAAAAAACAGCAAACTTATTTAAAGTCGCTGTTTTTTGTTATAAATAACTATAAAGGCTTCAACCATATTATTATACCTTGGTGCCTTATTACTACCGCACCTAACCGGACAATATAAAAAAAAGGTTGATAGCACAACCTTTTTTTCAGATAAAAACATAAAAACACACCTAAGCAGATAAAAATTAAGATCTTAAAGAACACACTTCATATTAAAGCCATCAACGATTAGCACTCAAAAATCAAGACTGCTAAAAAATTGACATTTTTCCTGAAGTAATGTATAATAGGGTTAAATAAGTTTATAATAAGGTTATTCTATGAAAATTGATGAAAAAATCTTATCGATCCCTCCCTTCATTTCCACATCCTGGAAAAATATCCAAACTCTTTCAGCAGATTATCAAAACAATCAATCCATTTTGCTTATCGAGCTAAAAAATGGTCGTATTATTTCAATCCCTAATCTAAAGGGAGAAGAAATCACAGAAATCTTCGATTTTCATGAAAAAACACTTCATAAAGAAGAAACATCGAAAAAAAATCAACCAAGCCCATTTCTTCCCCCTCCAGGACTTGGAATTCCTTTAAAAATCGGACCGGAGGGAATTGAAAACATGGGATCCATGATGCAGCACAATCCATCCCAATCCAATGCACCAGATTTACCACCAGAAATTTTAGAAAAAATTGCTCAAATCGTTAAAGTCATCGGCCCTGTAGATCCACAAGAATTACCAAAACCTGAACCACACTGCAATTGTATGCATTGTCAATTTGCTAAAGCAATTCAAAAAGCTATGGGGGCAACAGACATATCCGATAATACAATTGAAGAAGAAGTTTCCGATGAAGATTTAAAATTCCGTGATTGGAATGTTGAAGAAATCGATGACAAATTATACAAAGTCTCTAACCCACTAGATCCCAACGAAGAATATAAGGTTTTTTTAGGAACACCTTTAGGATGCACCTGTGGAAAGAAAAACTGCGAACACATTAAAGCGGTATTAGACACCTAATTTTTGAAAAGTTTTTAACTCCTTTATTTCTCAATATACGCCACATATTTTTTAAAAAGGAAAATATGTGGCTTTAAAATTCTATGATCTCTAGTATTTTATTAAGTAGTTATATTAGATTTTAGGAGAAAACTTATGCGCAAATTGTTTTTTCTTGCAGCAGCCGCTTCATTATTTTTTATGAGCGCTAATGCCAAAGACAAGTTCCAACCCTTCACAGGCAAAATTACAGGAAATAAAGTTCGAATGAGAACCTCTCCTGATCTTGAGAGCCATATCCTGAAGGAATTAAATAAAAATGAATTGCTTTTGATTACACAAGATGAAAATGAATTTTGGGCTGTAAAGCCACCTGTTGGCACAAAAGCATACGTTTATAGAAGTTATATTTTAGACAATATTGTCGAAGCCAACCGTGTCAACATCCGTTTAACTCCCGATGTTGATGCTCCAATTATCGGACAACTTAAAAAAGGTGATCACATTTCAGGGATCATCTGCCCCACCAATCACAAGTGGATACAGGTAACTCCTCCAGAAAATGTAAAATTCTATATTTCAAAAGACTATGTTACCTATGCCGGTGATGAAAAATATATTGCTCAAATCAATCAGAAAAGAATAGAAGCAGAAAATTTAATCAATTCCGCATATTTCATCGTTCAACAGGAAACAAAAAAACCATTTGAAAAAATGGAACCTCAGGAAGCGATCAATCAATTTGACAAAGTCATCAAAGATTATGCTGAATTTTCTGACTATGTTGTTCAAGCAAAAGAAGGCCTTGCCTTATTGCAGGATCAATATTTGCAAAAGAAAATTGCTTTTCTTGAAAGCAAGGCAAATTTAATGGAATCTGAAAAGAAACAGCTTTTAGCAAAATTAGCACCTTTCCATATGCCTAAAGATGTCAATCTTGATACTAAAGAAGTTTCCAAAATTATTAATGCAAAAAATCTTTGGGAAAAACATGAAGCAGATCTTTACCAATCCTGGGCTTCTTTCCATCCCGACAAAGATATAAAAGACTTTTATAAAGAGCAAAAAGTCAACAGCATTCGTTTAATGGGTAAAATTGTGAGCTATGATGATAATATCTCCAATAAGCCTGGAAACTACTTGATTCAAATGAATAACAAACAAATGGCTTATCTTTATTCAACACAAGTAGATTTATCAAAACACATCAATAAAAATATCGAAATTCTTGTATCTCCAAGACCGAACAATAATTTTGCTTATCCTGCGTATTTCGTAACCGAAATTCGTTAAGAATAAATTAAAAAAGGGGCTGAAAAAGCCCCTTTTTTTATCTTTTTTGAAATTGCAAATTTCTTATTTCAAAATCTTTTCAATAGTATCCAATTTCTTAATTTCTTTCTGACCTTGTACAGCTCCATACTCTTGCAACTTTCTTGCTGAAACCAAAAGCCTGGACTCCAAGGAAGAAGAAGCTTGATTATACGCATCCACTGTTTGGGATAATGATGTCTTGATTTTCTCCAAATGAGAAGCAAAGACACCCGCCCTTTCATAAAGCTCCTGCCCAACTTTGGCAATTTTCTGACTCTCTTTTGAGATTGCATCCTGTTTCCAGGAAAAAGCAATCGAACGCAAAATCGCAATCAATGTTGTAGGTGTTGCGATAATCACATCCCCTTTCGCTGCAAACTCCAAAAGTGTTGGGTCAGCTTCAAGAGCTGATGAAAAGAAAGATTCGGCTGGCAAAAAAAGCACCACATATTCAGGAGATTTTGAAAAATGCTTCCAATATTCTTTACGACTTAGATCTTTAATATGATTTTTCACATGTCTTGCATGATCCAAAAACTTTTGCTTTCGAATGTTGGGATCCATCGATTCATGAGCCTCCAAATATGCTGCAAGCGGAGTTTTAGCATCCACAATAATCTCCCGGCATTCAGGAAGCCTTACCAAAAGATCCGGACGGTAAGATCGATCAGAACCTTGTACATTTACCTGCTCTGAAAAATCACAATGCTCCACAAGACCTGCGATTTCAACTACTCTTTTTAAATGAACCTGTCCCCACGCTCCTCGCATATTCGGATTTTTTAAAGCTGTTGCCAGATTAGCCGTTTCCACTCTTAAATCTTTTTCAGAATTCACCAAAAGCTCAATTTGCTTATTCAACGATTCATAAGCGCCTTCTCTTTGTTTTTCGATCGATTGATGATACGATTGCATCTTTTCCAAAGAGGTTTGCAAGGGCTTCAAAATCAATTCAAAACTCTTTTCTTGATGCTTCATTTTTTCATCATATTTTTCCTGTTCATTTTCAAAGGCATATTTCGCTAAATCTAAAAAAGAACGATTATTCTTTTCCATCATTTCATATGATGCGGACTTAATAAACTGCGTCATTTTTTTTTGAAAGAAAAGAAATATAAAAGCTCCCATCAAGACAGCTACAATAATCAAGCCCCCAAACATCAACCAGATATTCATCGTATAAAATCCTTTTAAAAATTATTCGAAATCATCTTTTTCAGGCTCGAAATCAATCAATGTCTTTGATTTTTTACCTGCAATCAAACGAATTGTTGAAAGAATTAAAGCAACAACAAAATATCCCCAGGACACAATTGCCAACACAATCGGGAAGAAATATAATATACCATATAAAAAGACAACAGCCACTAATACCGATAAGAAAGCTAAATGAAATGATGGCACTTTAAAATGCAATGCTTTCAAACTTGGAAACTTCAAACGACTAAGCATAAAATATCCCAAAATCACAAGCGCTACTGTTAAAATAATCGCCCTCATCTCAAGAGAAAAGGAGAATCTATCAAAAAAAGGTGAAAGTAGCAAAAGATTAGCAGAAACTGCAGCAGCTGCTGCCGCAGGTATTGGAAGACCTGTAAAATGCTTATGCAAAGCATTCATTTCAATAATGTCCTCTTCGGATTTTCTGGATTGAATATTGAATCTCACAAGCCTTAGCACACCGCAAAGAGAATAAATCATCGCTCCTGAGGCAATCATAAAAGAAATAACGCTTCCTTGCTCTACAGATAAGGATTTTAAAATAAGCACCGAAGGTGCGACACCAAAAGAAATGGAGTCTGCAAGTGAATCAAACATGAAACCGAATTCGCTTTCCGCACGAAAAGCTCTAGCAACAGCGCCATCAACAAAATCAGCAAATGCAGCTAAAAGTAGCAAAAGAGCCGATTTGACCATTACTTCGTAATAGCCACTGCCCGGCTCAATCATATTCACTTTAAAAATCACAAAAAGCCCGCAGGCAAGCCCGAAAGCTGTAATCATATTGGGAATTAAAAATATCTTTTTCATCATTTCACCTTTCATTTCATTAAAAGGTCAGCATAACAAATCCATGGGCTTTTCAAAAGAAATTCTTACATTTTAAATCCCAATAATTTCTAATTAACTCATTTCTGAAATCACGATTTTGAATGAGAAAGATCCGGCAAAATCAGCACAGCAACAAACAAAAAAATTAAATCTATAGCTACTTCTCCAAATGATCGAGGAACTTCTAGAAATACTCTATTATCACTTTCAATAATCAAAAGCTTTCTAGTTTCTAATAAAGTAACTAAATTAGCTGTATCAAAATCAGGCTCTAACAATGGATTTTTCTTTAAAAAATCCTGAACTCTTTCAGCAATTATATGCAGTGGATCCTTTGATCTAATCCTGCAAGTTACTTTAGTATCAAATTCACAAACTCGTCCTATACTTGATAACTCTTCTACATTTACATCTATCATCAAAACTTCCTCATTTTATCAAAAAGGAGGAAAGGTTATTCAATTTCTAAAGAATAGATCAATAAATTTATCAAAAAAAATGAAACATTAAAAATAAGACCAATAAAACCAAAACATTTTTTTAAAAAAATCCTACGATGTGATATATCAAAAATTATATCAACTTAGGAGATAAGGATGTCCATCGAAGAAAATAATTATGAAAAAGCTTTTCATGAACTTGAAGATAGAATCAATGAAGCTTCCAAAAAACTAAAAGAAGCCATTGCTCAAAAGTCATCGCCTGAAGAAATCGAAAAAAAGGCTCAAGAGATGATGATTCTACTTGGCGAATGCAATTACCTGATTCGTGAAATGAAATTTACACACAAAAAATTAAAATAATTTTCTATTGATTGCCTATTTGCTGACAAAAAACTAAGCAGTTGTCTACATTAATACTTTGAACTATTACAAGGCATAAATAATGGACATAGGCGATCAATACCACGGTTTTTCTTTAGTAAAAAAAATTCCTTTAGAGGAAATCAAAGCAACCTATATTGAACTTGAGCATAACGTAACTCAAGCGAAAGTCATTCATATTGAAAATGATGATATGGAAAATGTATTTTCCATCTCATTTCAAACATGTCCAAGCGACTCAACCGGAGTTGCCCATATTTTAGAACATACAGTCTTATGTGGATCAAAAAAATTTCCTGTCAAAGACCCTTTCTTTTCTATGCTCAGACGTAGCATGAATACTTTTATGAATGCTTTTACCGGAAGCGATTTCACCTGTTACCCCGCAGCTTCCCAAATCGAAGAAGATTTTTACAACCTTCTTTCCGTTTATATCGATGCCACTTTTTTCCCTCTTTTAAAACCTTTAAGTTTCGCACAAGAAGGACATCGACTTGCCTTCGAAAACCCAACCGATTCTTCCTCAGACCTTGTTTACAAAGGCGTTGTTTTCAATGAAATGAAAGGAGCTATGGCATCCTCTGATTACAGACTCTATCAAACCATGATGGCTCATTTAACACCTGATCTTACCTATCATCATAATTCCGGTGGAGAGCCAAAAGAAATCCCAACCCTCTCGTATGAACAACTTCAAAATTTTCATAAGCTACATTATGCGCCATCAAATGCGCTATTTTTTTTCTATGGAAACATCCCTACCGAAAAACACCTTCTCTTTTTAGATCAAAATCTTTTAAAAGAAGCTACAAGAACAGAAAATCTTCCCCCTATCCCTGTGCAAAAAAGATTTACTCATAGCAAAACAGTTCAGGGAAGTTTTCCCAAATCTCCCTATGATGACAAAGACATGATCGCATTCGGGTTTCTAACCTGCTCGATAAAAGACCAAGAAGAGCTATTAGCTTTACAAGTCTTAGATGATCTTTTAATGGATCATGATGGATCTCTTTTGAAAAAGGAGCTTTTGAATTCAAAATTGATTACAACAGCCGATGCTTATCTAGATACAGAAATGAGCGAAATCCCCTATATCATCGTTTGCAAGGGATGCGAAAAAAAAGCTGAAGAAACTCTTTTGGAGATCATTCAAAAGACTCTTAAAACTATTATTAAGAATGGAATCGATCCAACTCTTATCGAAACAGCTCTCCATCAAATTGAATTTTCTAGATCCGAAATTTCCTCTGATGATATGCCGTATGGCCTTTCCTTATTCATGCGTTCCGCTTTACTCAAACAGCACGGAGCTCTTCCGGAACAAGCTTTGCAAATTCATTCCTTATTTAAATCCTTAAAAGAAAAATTCAAAGATCCAAACTACATCAAACATCTCATTGAAAAGCATCTCTTGAATAATACCCATTTTATCAAACTGACCATGATTCCAAGCGAAAGCTTAAACCAAGAAGAAGAACTAGAAGAAAAAAAGAGACTTAAAAACATTCAAAAAAACTTAACAGAAGATCAAAAAAAGCAAATCATCGAAAAAAATCTCCAATTGGAAGCCTTTCAAAAGGAACTTGAAACATCTACTATCGATTGTCTTCCAAAACTGGATCTATCTCATATTCCCCCTCATGTAAAAAAATTCGAAGTTCAATCCATAGAATCTTCTAATGCCATTTTTTACCATCATGATACTTTTACAAATAATATCTTATATCTAGATTTAGAATTGAATCTACCAAACATTGCTACCGAAGACCTTCCTTATCTATCTTTTTTTGCTTCAATCTTTGGAGAAATCGACACAAAAAGCTACTCTTACGAAGAGCTTTTAAAACAAATCAGCGCTTATACTGGCGGAATCGATGCCCATATACCTCTATATCCAAATGGAAAAGATTTCAATCAAATCAAACCCTCTTTTGCCATTCGAAGCAAAGCTTTATACCGCAACGGAGCAAAACTGATTCACCTTCTTTACGACCTTATTGAAAATATCAATTTTTCCAATGAAAATAGACTTTTAGATTTAATCAAACAACAACATACAATCATTGAAAGTAGCTTAACAAAAAACCCTCTAAGTTATGCAAAAGCAATCTCTGCTAAAAGTCACAGTATTCCAGCAATGCTACAATATCACCTATACAGCGTTCCCTATCTCCATTTTCTCCGTAAATACAAAGACCCAAAAATGATCCCGTCCTTAATTCAAAAGCTAAGCAAACTCAAAGCTGAAATCCTCAAAACAGGACCTGCACATATCGTGATAACATGCGAAAAAAGTTATTTAGCGGAACTTGAGAAAAATCATTTCTACGAATTAAATAAGCTATCATTAAAAAATACAAACTCTACCGCATATCACTATGAATTATCTTCAACACCTCATCAAAGCTACATCCTTCCAATTCCTGTTTCCTTCTCCGCTTATAGTGTCCCTACAATCCCCTACCTGCACGAAAAAGCGCCCGCAATCATGGTCGCCTCAGAACTTTTTGAAAACATCACCCTGCATAAAGAAATCAGAGAAAAAGGCGGTGCATATGGAAGCGGAGCCAAATATAATCCTCTTTTTGGAACTTACACCTTTTACTCATTCCGTGATCCTCATATAGCATCAACTTATGAAGCCTTCCTAAAAGCTTGTAAAATGATCTCTGAAAGGAACTTCACCAAAGAAGATTTAGAAGAAGCCAAATTATGTATTCTGCAAGATTTGGAAAGCCCCATCTCACCGGGATCTAGAGCACTTTATACTTATGCAAAAATACGATCCGACATTTCTGATGCTAATAGAAGAGAAGTTAAAAACAAAATCCTGAGCATCACCGAAGAAGAAGTTATCTCCGCCATCCAAGAATATATTTTGCCCAATTTTGAAAAAGGCACTTTTGTAACTTTTGGAAATGAAAATTTAATAAATAATGAAACAAAAAAACTTCCAATAAAAATTGAAATCTCCATATTGTAGATTATTAGGAAGTGGGTTTATACTTTTTAAATAGATTCAAAAATTAATGAAACAGGAGTGGTTCGTATGACCATTTTTTCATCTTCGATCAAAAAAGCGCTATCAA
Source organism: Chlamydiales bacterium (assembly GCA_035447625.1). Lineage (GTDB taxonomy): Bacteria > Chlamydiota > Chlamydiia > Chlamydiales > SM23-39 > DAOTHK01. The sequence continues at coordinate 5,902 of DAOTHK010000004.1, read as the reverse complement.
TCTCATTTTTTGCGCTGATTATTCCACTGGCATCCCATGCAAATGCTAATATTTCTTATTTAGAAAAAACTTCAAAAGCATTTACTGCAATTGGAAAAAATGCGATGCCGGCAGCTGTTTATATTCAAGCAAGCTATGATACAAGCCAAGTCGCAGGGTCTCATGGTTCACAAGGCCAACCCTATCATTCCCCAAATGACTTTTTCGAAGAATTTAGAAGATTTTTCGGAGAAGCTCCATCCGAGAACACTCCTCAAAGACAACAAATCGCTTCCGGTTCCGGCTTCATTATTTCTTCCGATGGTTACATTATTACTAACAATCATGTGATTCAAAATGCAAATGAAATCACTGTAACTACCAATAATGGTAAAGAATATCCAGCAAAATTAATCGGTTCAGATCCTCGTACGGATATCGCTGTTATCAAAGTCGATGAAACAGATCTTCCCTATTTAAAATTCGGCAATTCAAACACTCTCGAAATTGGTGAATGGGTCATCGCTATTGGCAGTCCTTTCCAGCTCCAATCCACTCTAACAGTTGGAGTAGTCAGCGCTAAAGGACGCAACAATCTTCGCATCACAGATTATGAAGATTTTATCCAAACAGATGCCGCCATCAATCCAGGAAATTCCGGTGGTCCCTTACTGAATTTAAAAGGCGAAGTTATCGGCATTAATACAGCTATTGCTTCCACCTCTGGAGGATACCTCGGTATTGGATTTGCCATCCCCAGCAATATGGCCAAACATGTCATTGAACAAATCATCAAAAATGGTACCGTCTCACGTGGCCACCTAGGAATTTACCTACAATCCATCGATACAGAAATGGCTGAAGCTTTAGGTCTTTCAGATACCAACGGAGCTCTTGTCGCAGAGGTTATTAAAGATTCTCCAGCTGAAAAAGAAGGTTTAAAGCAAGGCGATGTCATCATCGAATATAACGGTCAGAAAGTAAAAAATATGGCAAGTTTCCGTAATGATATGGCTCTTTTACAACCTGGAGACAAAGTAGAGCTTACTGTGCTAAGGGGTGATAAGAAAAAACAACTTACAATTACCTTAGGAGCATCCCCTAAAGAAAAACTAATTACCAAACAAACCAATGCACTTGGAATCGAAGTTGCCATTCCAAAAGATTTATCACCACGTATCTTGAACAGCTACGCCATCGATCCTGAAACAAAAGGTGTAGTCATTACATCCGTTAAAATCGGCTCTATCGCCCATAAAGCAGGATTAAAACCGGGTATGGTAATTTTGAAAATCAATCAAAAAGAAATTCTAACTCCTGATGATTTTCAAGAAAGCCTCAAAGACGTTGAAAAGAAAAAACACATTCTTCTGCTTGTAAAACAACAAAATGTAACTCATTTTATCACAATTCGCATGCAGCAATAACAAACGAAAAGAGGGGCCTTCGGGCTCCTCTAATTTTAATTCCATTCATCATAGATTATGAAAATTCTCAAAAGAAATAATTACCTTTAGAAATCATTGATCGAATACTAAAAATCACTAATTCTAAAAAGCTTAAATATGAAAGCTCTTTAACCAATGATTCCCTTATTGGAATTTTTTCAGAATACGCAATATCTTCTGATGCGGAAAGGTTATCCTTCTGGACCAAGATTCTTCTTCGAATTTCAGCGATTTTATTTAAAACCTTGTGATCTTCGGAATTATCAGGATTTTCATCTATAAAATCGAACACTTCTCTATGAGAAGAAGTCTCTATCTGATCAGGAGTTAATCCCTGTAGAAATAGATTTATAAAATCCTCATCCAATTTAAAATAAAATTCAAATGGAGAGCTATTAACTATTGCACATCTTTCATCATGACATGAATCAATTCTCATAATAATCCCATATTTAATCAAAGGGGATTTATATTATAATAAAAATTCCTATAAATTGCAATAAAACGTAATAAACTTATCTTCGATAATTCTTTTGATCATTAAGAGAGGTAATCATCGATAATATTTTATCGAGCATCTCTTGAGCATCAAAACGAACATCATCATATTTCATCATATCGGAAAGCTCCTCGCGTTCTTCAAAGAAAAGCGAAGAAACATCACATCCTTGAAGCTCTTCACGTAGTGAAGTTGGATCTTTTTTAGAGATAAAACGTTCGAATTCATTTATTTTTTTTGAAATAAAAGTTAGTTTTTCCTGAGAGAGCTTCACCATAGCCGTAATACGTTTTTGTTCCGCTGATTGCAGTTTTTTAGTTGCATTATCAAGACGATTTTGAAAATAAGCCAGTTTGATTTGAGAAGTTTTTTGCGATACAGTATCAACACAACTTGTCATAGAATTATTGATGCCAGAACAAGAACAGAGTAAAAGTATAGTCAAATAAGATAATCTTTTCATAACAAACCCGCTTTTTTTATACTATTGCCGATCCTATCGATTTTTTAAATATTTATTTTACATTTTTAATGAATTCTTCAAATACAGGATCATTTGCAAGAGCCATGAAGGGCTCCTCTTTTAATAACGACTCTAAAGAATACTGTCCATGACTTGTAGCTGTTTGCAACCATCCACCAGCTGCTTGAGCCTCTTTAAGATAAGCGCATGCCTTTGCATTGCTTAAAGCTACTTCACTGATTGGGTTCATCTGATAGCAAAGGCTGGAATATTCTTTCACTATTTCATAATCTTTGGCTTCAAAAGCAAGCTTATGCAAAAAGCATTTACCCGTATCAGGAAGCAAATCTTTGATAGGACGCAACATTTCATAAGCCTTCTGATGATCTCCTTGCTCATAATCAATCATCGCCAAATAATGAGTAGCAGCTACATAAAGCATCCCTTCATGAATATTTTCACGTAAATTTTCAAATATTTTTTTAGCTTCATCCTTATTGCCTTTTTCCAGAAGAAGCTCCCCTTGCATAAGCTTTTTAGCATTTTCATCGTTTCGATCTTCTTTAGAAAGATAGCGGGATTTACGCCACATATCAAAACTTTGAAAACCGAAAAGAAAGAATAAAACTCCCCCTAAAATATTGCGGTAAGCGAAAAAGAAAAAGCTGATACCAAAAGCAAACACCATACCGATAAATAAAGCTATCTTAAACCCTTTAATGCCAAATATTCCTTCCAAAACAATCCGTAAAAGCTGTCCTCCATCAAGTGGCAACACAGGAAGAAGATTAATGCCTGCCCAAAAGATATTGATGATTGCTGTCCAATTTAGAATCATTACAAGTTTGGGATTTGTTACAATTTGAAATGATGTCAAAAGATAACAGATAGCAAAAAGCAAAATCCCAAAAACTGGACCATTAAGGGTTATCAAAAATTGCTTCCATGAACTTAGACCTTTGCTATCATAAGAAGTAAGGCCTCCGAGTACCACAAGATCAATTTTTGGAGATCTTTTGAATAATATAGCCGTTAACGCATGCCCAAGTTCATGAAATAATACAGAAAAAAATATTATCACCATCCAAATGAGCATTCCTCCAAATGATTGGGAAATCATATATCCCAAAAGGGCTGCAGTAATCCAAAAAAACGGATGAATACGTACCGGTAATCTTTTTCCAAATCGAATCATAACATATCCTTTAATCTTCTTTAGAATTCACTTATGTGATAGATTCTTTTTTCCAGCAACTTAAAAAATGGAAAAATATGTTTTCTTTCATCAAAAACAAATTTAAAAAAATTACCAAATCCATCTTTGCTCCAACCTTTAGCATTGGAGGAAAAATCCGCTCTCTCTTTTCTAAAAAAATCGATGAAGAAACATATGATGAATTAGAAAGAATCTTATACGAAGCGGATCTTGGAGTCCAAACAGCTACAAAACTCTGTGAAATCGCTCAAAATGAAAAATCATCCGATGTATTAAAAATCCTTCAGAAAATGAAAGAATATCTTCTTTCCATTTTTACAGAGCCTAAGGAAATATCCTATAAAAAGCCTCATGTGATCATGGTTGTCGGTGTTAATGGAAGTGGTAAAACAACTACGATTGCAAAACTTGCGAAAAAATTCCAAAAAGAAGGAAAAAAAGTTCTTCTCGGTGCTGGAGACACCTATCGCGCTGCAGCCGTTGAACAACTAGCTCAATGGGCAGAAAAATTAAATATCGACATCATCAAATCCTTAACCGGAGGAGATCCATCAGCTCTTGCCTATGATGCTTGTCAGGCAGCAATCAAACGCGAAGCAGATATATTAATTTTAGATACAGCAGGTCGCATCCATACTAAAACGGATTTGATGCATGAACTCAAAAAAATCAAAACCGTTTGCGACAAAGTCATACCCGACGCACCTCATGAAACACTTCTAGTGCTGGATGCTACTACAGGACAAAACGCAGTCGATCAAGCGCAAATTTTTAATGAATATACCCCTCTTTCCGGAATTGCTCTAACAAAATTAGATGGAAGTGCCAAAGGTGGCATCATTGTAGCCATACAAAAACTTTTAAAAATACCCGTACTTTGGGTAGGCATTGGAGAAAAAGAAGAAGACCTCATTCCTTTTAATCCAGAAGATTTTGTTGATGCTCTTTTATCACTGAATGAAGAAACGTCTTTATAACAAAGACGTTTTGCTCTATTTTGAAAATGAAACAAAAAATAGAAATTACATGAGTTTTTCTAATCTGCAACCTCTTATTCAAAGCTTTTTAGAGCATCTTGATTATCATCATGCTTCCTATCTTGTTTTATCTCAAAAAGATCAAAATCTTTTTACCCTAGAGAAGACAACTTCTTGCATCAAACATCAAGATATCCCCAAGCCTGTTTTAGAAAACAAACCCCAATTACCTAAAACTGTAGAGGAAATCCCTTCCATTAAACCACCTACTCAACCAGAGGTTATCAAAAAAGAACTACCTCAAGACATAAAAAAAGAAACAAAACCTTCTTATAAAGTTGAAAAACCCCTCATATCCTTTTCCGATATCAAACCTATTTTCCAAAAAATTGCTCCAGAAATCCCTATTATCGATAGTATTCCAACCTCTTTACAAACCAAAGAAAAAGCATTAATCATCCTATCTGAAGAAACTGATCTTGGATTTATGAAAAAACTTGGTAAAGCTCTGGATACCCATTTTCTAAAAACTTATGTGATAGAAGAAAAAGATTTTTCATATGAAATTCTTTTTCAAAAACATTCAGTCCCTTTGATTCTTACCACCCAAACCTTTTTCGATAAACAAGAAAAGCTTCGTCGCAATACGAAAATCCTCCCAAGCAAAAAGCTTTATATCAATCGAACTTTTCTCTTCCTTATAAAAAATACAAACATATACAGTAATAGCATTGAAGAAAAAAAATACCTATGGAACAGCTTAAAACTTGAGCTTAGTCAACTGAATATTTTATGGAAGAAAAATACGCCTCAATCGTCCTAGAATCCAACATAGACAAACCATTAGATTATTTAATTCCCGAAGAATTACATCCCGATATTTCGATCGGTTCACTTGTTGAAATCCCTTTAAAAAATTACTTCAAAAAAGGATATGTCATCGGGTTAAAAAAACAACCAGGTTATCCCAATCCTTTACCTATTCATAAATTACTCTCTCCTTCCATCCTTACAAAAGATTTGTATGAATTAGCGCTTTGGATGAGCGAATACTATGTTTGCTCACTCTCCAAAGTTTTCAAAGCAATGATTCCTTCAAGTATCCGTGAAGACATCAAACAAAAAACCCAACAGTTCATTAGTTTGAATATCACGAAAAAAAATGCTCTTTTAATTACGCAACAACTGATCTCCAAAAATCCTAAACAAGCTTCGATTTTAGAAATTCTTCTAAAAGAAAAAAAAGGTCTTTTTCTTACAGATCTTTTTTTTCTTTTAGAAGAATTTCTAAAATCGAAGCTTGTTTAGGATTTTAGAAAT
>DAOTHK010000003.1:0-29806 GCA_035447625.1 Chlamydiales bacterium | reverse complement strand
TGTAACTTCTGAGCCTAAGATAAAACCTTTTTTTACACCCTCTTTTACAAAGCCGTTCTCTCCATAGCCAGGAGGATTTCCTGAACCTACTACACTAACCATATTATTACCTCCAATATTCGAATGTAAAATGGTAAACAATCTAAACAAAAACACCAAGATGTTTTTACAAAAAATTAACAATAAAACCTTATCAAATCGCATACAACTCCATATAAGATTTTTTTTACAATTACGATGGGAAAAAAAGATTTAGAAGAATTAAAAAAAATGTTACTAAGAGATATTAAAATTATAAATTGAAAGGATCTTTTGAAATGTCAAATCCTCAAGAAAAATATACTCAGCTCAAAAAAGAATCTGAGCATTTTTTAAATCAAAATATAGCAGAAGATGAAATTATCATCACAGTTGGATCAGCTACTTGTGAAAATGCTGCTGGCTCAAATGAAATTTTAGATGAAATTGAAAAACATATCCGTTCTTCTGGTAAAAAAAATATTTCCATTAAGAAAGTAGGCTGCACAGGAAGATGTAGTTTGGAACCGATTGTAAGTGTCACCTTCCCTGGAAACGCTCCCATTTTTTATGCCAGCATGGATCGTGAAAAAGTTCATGAACTTTTTATTTCGCATATCATGCAAAATACTCCTATTGAAAAATATTTTCTTAAATGTGCTGACGATAGCTCTTACGAAAACAAAGAAAAAAAAGCTCAAGATATTCTTGAAAAAGAAGCTATCACGCATAAATTTTTCACTCAATTATCTACCCTTCCTTTTTACTGTTCACAAACCCGCATTGCATTAAGAAACTGCGGTCTTATCGATCCTGAAAGTATCGAAGAATATATTCAAAATGAAGGATTTTCCGCTCTCGCTCAAAAACTTGCAGAAAATAATCCTCATGAAATTATCGAAACTGTCACTAATAGCAATCTTCGAGGAAGAGGAGGAGCTGGTTTCCCCACTGGAAAAAAATGGTCTTTTGCTGTCGCAAATAAAGAAAAAAAGAGATATCTCATCTGTAATGCTGACGAAGGTGATCCAGGAGCTTTTATGGATCGTTCCATGCTCGAATCCGATCCTTTTTCTGTTGTAGAAGGAATGATCTTAGCAGGCTTTGCAATTGGTGCGCAAAAAGGCTATTTTTATATTCGCGCCGAATATCCATTAGCAATTAAACGTATCGAACAAGCTATAAAGACTTGTTATGAAAAAGGTCTTCTAGGCAAAAATATTTTAGATTCAAATTTTTCTTTTGATTTAGAAATCAGACTAGGAGCTGGAGCCTTTGTCTGTGGCGAAGAAACAGCTCTGATTCATTCAATCGAAGGAGAAAGAGGCCAACCCCGCATCAGACCTCCTTTCCCTGCTGTAGAAGGACTTTTCGGCTATCCAACTATCATTAATAATGTCGAAACTCTAGCCAACCTGCCTGTCGTCATGTCATTTGGCGCCGATAAATTCAAAAAAATTGGAACAGAAAAAAGCGGAGGAACCAAAGTTTTCGCCGTTTCTGGAAAAGTCTGTCACACAGGACTTGTAGAAGTTCCGATGGGAACCACTTTAAGAGAAATTGTTTATGATATCTGCGGAGGAGTTCCGAATGGTAAAAAACTCAAAGCTATCCAGACGGGAGGTCCTGCCGGAGGGTGCATTCCGGAACATCTTTTAGATACTCCCATCGATTATGAAGCATTAATTCAAGTGGGTTCCATGATGGGTTCAGGCGGATTGATCGTTTTAGATGAAGATGATTGCATGGTTAATGTTGCGAAATATTTCATGTCATTCAGCCAAGATGAATCCTGCGGAAAATGTTCTCCTTGTCGAGAAGGAACGTTGAGAATGCTGGAAATCCTTGAGAAAATCACGGAAGGCAAAGCTTCAATAAAAGATTTGGAAAATCTTGAAAGACTTGCAAAACTTGTCCAAAAATCAGCTCTATGCGGACTTGGAAAAGGAGCACCAAACCCCATTCTTAGCACTTTAAGATATTTCAAAGATGAATACCTGGCACATATCCAAGATAAAAAGTGCCCTGCAAAACAATGCAATAACTTAACACATTTCGAAATCGATCCAGAAAAATGTGTTGGATGCACAGCTTGCGCACGCAAATGCCCTGTCTCCTGTATTTCCGGAAATAGGAGAGAGCCCCATGTTATCGATCAAAGCAAATGTATTAAATGTGGCAAATGCCAGGAAGTATGTAAATTTAATGCGGTTTTAAAAATCTAAATAGAGGCAAAACATGAAAACAGTCACAATAAAAATCGATGGTAACTCCGTTACCGTAGCTGAAAATTTAACGATTATGCAAGCCGCTGAAGAAATTGGCATTCATATTCCAAGGCTTTGTTATTTAGAAAATTTAAGTATTGAAGGAGCTTGTCGCGTCTGTATCGTTGAAGTGAAAGGAGCCCCTGCCTATGTCACCTCCTGTAGCACAAAAGTTGTCGAAGGAATGGAGGTCACTACCAACTCCCCTCAAATCAGAGAAGCTCGCCGTGATATTGTCGAATTAATTTTAGACAACCATCCCAAAGATTGTCAGCTATGCGAAAGAGATGGCAACTGCGAACTGCAAAATCTTGCATATACACTTGGAATACGCGAAAGGCTTTTCGAAGGAAAGAGAAAAGATTTCCCCATAGAAGATTCCTCTAAGTCCGTTGTCAGAGTTCCGGAAAAATGTATTCTTTGTGGTCGTTGCGTACGTGTTTGCCACGAAGTTCAAGGAGTTTATAACCTATCGCAACAATCCAGAGGATTCAATACTATCGTTACCCCTGCCTATCAAAGACATATGGACGACTCTGTTTGCATTCAATGTGGACAGTGTATTAATGCGTGTCCCACAGCAGCTTTACAAGAAAAGCGTCATACAGAACAAGTATTCAAAGCACTTGCAGATCCCGAAATGCATGTAGTTGTTCAAACAGCTCCAGCCATTCGCGCTGCAATCGGAGAAGGATTCAATTTTCCTCCAGGAACACCTTGTACCGGCAAAATGGTAACAGCACTAAAAAAACTTGGTTTTAATGCTATTTTTGATACCGATTTTGCTGCTGATTTGACGATTGTCGAAGAAGCTCATGAATTAATGGGGCGCATCCAAGAAAACAAAAATCTTCCACTAATCACATCCTGCTCACCAGGATGGATTAATTTTATGGAAAAATTTTATCCGGAACTTATTCCAAATGCCTCTTCTTGCAAATCACCAATGAGTATGCTTTCCTCTCTTATTAAAACCCATTACGCAAAGAAAAACGGTATCGATCCTAAAAAAATCTATGTTGTATCCATTATGCCTTGCGTTGCAAAAAAATATGAAATGGATAGAGAAGAACTTCTTTTGGATGGCATCAAAACAACAGATGCTGTTTTAACAACAAGGGAACTTATCTGGATGATCAAAAGCTACGGCATAGAATTTTCCAGACTTGAGGATAGTGATTTCGATTCTCCTTTAGGTGAATCTACAGGAGCCAGCGTCATTTTTGGAACAACTGGAGGTGTCATGGAAGCTGCTCTTAGAACTGCCGCTCATTGGATTACAAAAAAACCTGTTCATGAAATCGAATTCAAAGAAGTACGCGCTGTCGAAGGACTAAGAGAACTGGAACTTACTATCGACAATATTACTTTAAATATCGGAGTTGCCAACGGTCTTGTAAATGCCAAAAAGCTCCTCAACAAAGTAATTAGTGGTGAAAAACAGTTCCATGTCATCGAAGTCATGGCATGCCCCGGAGGATGTATAGGAGGAGGAGGGCAACCTTATCCTCCTAAAGGATACACGATTTTAGACAAAAAGCTTTTCGCAAAACGTGCCGAAGCACTCTATAAAATCGATCAGGAAAAAACAATCCGCGTATCTCATGAAAATCCTTCCATCAAAGCCCTTTATAAAGAGCTCTTAAAAGAACCTGGCAGTGATGTAGCTCATCATCTTTTACATACACATTATAATACCCAAACGCCCCGAGGTGTGCGATGACAAATAATCAAAAGCAAAACAACCTTTCAAAAGAAATAGTGGATTTTATTACAGAATGTCAAAGTAAGGAAAACCCTAGCAGTTATCTTATTGCTGTTTTACATAAGGTACAAGATACCTATGGCTATTTATCAGTAGAACATTTAGAAGAAGTTTCTCAAAGGATGCAAATTCCTGCAGCAAAAGTTTCAGGCGTTGCCTCTTTTTATCACTTTTTCAATCTCAAACCTCGCGGTAAATATATCATTCAAATCTGTAAGGGAACTGCCTGCCATGTCAAAGGAGCAGATCTTATTGCAGAAAAACTGAAAGAAGAACTAGGGATTGAATTTGGAGAAACAACAAAAGATGGTCTTTTTACTCTCGAAGCAACAAGGTGTCTTGGAACATGTGCTTTAGCACCTGTCATCCAAATTGATGGCAAAGTTTATCCCAAAGTCACTCCTGACCAAGTTCCTCAAATTTTGGAAAACTATTTTCCCAAAAAATAATATCATAAAAAAAGCCGCGGAGAAATTTTCACCGCGGCCTTTTCTTAATCTTCTTGCAATGATTATTTTTTAAAGTTTTGATAATAAGAATCTAAAACTTCCTTAATATTTTTACCAATCACAATATAATCTTCATCATTTAAGTTAGCTAAAGAAACTCTTATTGACCATTTAGGTCCAGCAAACCCTTCGCCAGGAAGACAAATTGTCTGCTTATGCTCAGCTAAATCAAACAAGAACTGCAATGGATCAACTTTTTCCATTAAATATTTTTGAAACTCTTCGCCAAATTTATCTTTTGCAACAGTGCTCAAATCAATCAATGTATAATAATAAGTATGACCTTTTTCACTTGGAATTTTTACTTCCATATTATTATATAGATTTGCAATACGTACTTTTAAAATCTGGTGGATATCTTTTTTATATCGTTTTTTCTCATCCATAATTTCATATAAAGAGAAGAGAGCCATAATCAACTGCTGAGGACCGGAAAGACCTCCTGTATGCGCCAATGCGGGCTGACGGCTATCTATTTCCAAACGATCGATAAATAGAATCTCTTCAGGATGCGGAGAAACCGTCTTATACCTTTCATACAATTCCAAATGCTCTTCTTTTTTTAGATGCTGAATCTTTTGGTTGATGATGTTTTTTTCATGCATCATAATCAAACCAAGTCTCCAGCCTGTAACACCGAAATATTTTGAATAAGAATAAACACAGATGGTATTTTCTGGAATTTCTTTAATGATAGAATGAAATCCCTCAACAAAAGTTGCATAAACCGTATCCGTTAAAACAATAAGATCTTTTCTTTCATGTTTCACAAGATCTGTAATCTTTTGCAAAGTTTTGTCATCAATAGCAACCGATGTTGGGTTCGTTGGGTTTACCATATAAATCGCTTTGATTTTGGGATCCTTCAATTTATCAATTTCAGAATCCGGAATCTGCCATCCCAACTCTTCTTTTCCTTCAATATTGATTTCCATCAATTGATAATCATTCAATACCGGCATCTCAATATATGGAGAGAAAATAGGTGTTACAATAGCGATCACATCCCCTGAATTCAAAATCTTATTTTCTTTTAAGGAATTAAAAAGATAGACCATTGCAGCAGAAGCTCCCTCTGTTGCAAAAAGATTGAATTTTCCTTCAGGTAATTTTTTATCCGGACATAAAACATCCGCCAAATAATCTTTTTCAATTCGCTCCATACAAGGAAAAATACGAGAAGGCATTGGATAAAAATCCCCTAATGCCGCATCACAAAGCTCAAATAAAAAATCATCTTTGGAAAAATTATACTTTTTCAAAGCAAATTCAATTGCATCATCCAAAAACTTCACATGATCTTCTGATATATGTTTTTTGGTATATTCTTTGAATGCATCATAAATACCATGTATTGGGGGTCTCATTCCAAGATCTTGAATATCGGAATAACTTTCTGCAAGCTTTGTTACAAAAGTTGAAAGTTCATAAAAAGCAAAACGTACTTTAGTATTCAAAAAGTTAGGATTTCCTCTTCCTGCATTATAAACTTTCGCTTTCTCCCCATTATGGATTTTCGTTTTACAAGATTCTTTAGCCGCATGAATCAATTCATTTTTGACCTCAAACGGGCTCATTGTATGAAAAACTTTAAAATCTCTTTCCATTTTCTATTTTTCTCCTTCTACTTTTTCTGACCATGAAGGCTTTTTAAATTTTGAAATAATGTATGGGATTGCAAATACAACTGCCACTCCGATAACCAAAACTGAAACAAATGCAGACTGTGAAATAATTTTCAATTTTTTGGGAGGGAACAGTGCCAAAACAAATGAGAAAACCATTGTGACCATTCCGATAACCGAAACAATCCACATACCAATATTTCTTTTTCCTGGAATGCGATAAGCTCTTTTTACATCCGGTTTTTTATATCTTAGATATAGAGCTGCAAGCATCATCAAGAAATACATCGTTACATAAATCATCATGGAAAATGCAACAGCAATCCAAAATGCTGTATTAATTTGAGGGAATAATAAGAATAAAGAGCCGACAACTGATAACACTATCGCTTGAATAAGTAAAAGATTTCGAGGAACATCATTTTTATTTTTCTCTCTCATAAAAGGAGGAAGATTTCCACCTTCAGCAGTTGCCAATAGTCCTTTGATAGGCCCCATTAGCCAAGCATTGATACCTCCAATAGCTCCTCCGGCAACCAAAATTGCCAAAATAGGAACCAACCAAGTCAAATGGAACTGCTGGAAAAACACTTCAAAAGCTTCCATAATACCTGCAATCAAACTAATCTTTTCTTGAGGAACAACCACCGCAACGGACAAAGCTCCTAATACATTGACCGCAATTCCTGCAACCACAACAAAGAAAATGGCTATCGGATAATTTCTTTGAGGATCAACAACTTTGTTAGCGTGGTTTGCAGAAGCTTCAACACCTGTAAATGTTCTCATAAAAGCTAAAATCAACACAAGCGTTCCAAAATCAGAGAATTTTGGAAAATAATTGCTTTTTGAAAATGTCATATCCAACTGAATCGGCTTACCCATAATAAGGTACGCAAGTCCAAATAACACAATCAAAATAGCTGGAAATAATACTCCTCCTAAAAATCCGATAGAACTTATTTTCGATGATGATTTAAGTCCTTTCAAACCAAAAAGAGTACAAGCCCATACAACAAGCAATAAAACGGCTATTACAAATAATCTACTTTCAAAAAGCGGTGGATAAATAGCAAAAGCTAATGAACCTCCTACAAAATAAAGCATTGATATTACAGATAGTAGCATGTTAGTCCATTGGAGCCATGAAGCAAAAAAGCCCCACTTTTTACCAAAGGCTTCGGCAACCCAAGCATAAATTCCACCGTTTCGTGGCCAACCTGTAGCAAGTTCAGCAGAAATTAAAGCTGCTGGAATGAAAAAACAAATTGCTGCAAGACCTGCAAAAAAGAGCATCTGCATTCCCGTTTCCGCAATAGTTGGAACGTTTCTGATACTCACTACAAACGCCGATGAAAGCGTTACAAGAGCAAACAGTCCAATCTTTCCTTTTTGATTCGAATTAGACATAAATAATTCTCTCCATAAATTAATCTAATTATTAATTTACATATAACGACAAAAAACACTTATGTCAAAAAAATATTATATAATTTTTTTTAAACTAGAAACTAGTTTTATCCAGAAAAAAATAAAAGTCATTTAATTTCAAATTTCTTAAAATGTTTCCCAAAAGGTTAAATACGATATGTCAACAAGCTCTTTCTGCCTACAATCTATTAAAATATGTGTTTCACCTGCAACTGATTCAGATGAAACTACTCAACCTCTAATGGAAAGTACTGTAGCATCAGTACAAGCTATTGTTGATCGTTCTACTATTGGAGATCCTAGCGAACAACTTGTTCCAATAACCGCAGATTGGAAAATCTTTTTGCGTAGCTCTTCAATGTAAAAATAATCATCTAATTCAATAGTCATACAAAATAAGAATGAAAATATTATGTAAGGCTTGTAGGAGATAAAACTACGCACCCTTCTAATAATCAAAATAATTACGAATTCATATTGATTGCCTGTTGAATATCGCTAGATTTCCTATAATTAATTAAATCAGATAAAGAACAATCCTGAATTACAGCGATGGAATAAAGAGCTTCAATTCTTTCCCACATTGCGGTTCTTTTACAACAAGCAAATCTTTCATCCTGCCCCTCCTGTATAAGCTTTGAATAAACCATCTCAATCAATTCAAATCTTCTGTCATAAATCAATTTAATAAGTTCTTTTTCTTCTGAAAAAAACTTACGTTGTGCAAGGATAAATTTCGCCCAACAATATTGATTCCTTCTTTCAAGCGGATGATCGGAATGCCTTACATGGAAACTCATCCCATTATCAATAGCGAATAAATGAGTTCCTTTCTTTGGATTTTTTTCATCAACAGCTACCATAAAATTCTCAGCATGTCTATCCAAATTTCCTATCAAAAAGTCAAAAATAGCAAGTTTTCCAAGCCATTTAGGATCTAATTGAGACTCATAATCTTCATAAGTTTTAGTAATATCTACAGGTTTATAATGCTTAGAAATTCCATAAAAATCAGTCCCTGATTGTGCCTTTTCTTCAAATAACTGAAAAGAACCGTAGGATGTAAAACTCATTTCAAAAAGAGGAAGATTATCATTAACTGCTAAATGCAAATTCACTGTCGGAGGAACAATTCCAAGACCCAATTCTCTATCTAAAACATATGCCGCGACCTCACCTAAATGTCCTTGTCCTCCCATTCCCTCATTAAGAGTACCTCCTAAAAAATTACTCGCTATAGGTATTCTCTTAATACAATTTCTTATAAAATGCCAAAATTTCATCCTTCTAGATCTAAAGCTTAAAGATAAAAAATCTTCATCAGAAGGCTTGTAAATTCCAATGTTTTTCCCTTTTAAATCCTTAATTATGTATGAGCCACTAAAACCATTACCATTACTAAAAGGCATACGCATCGCAATGCTTAACTTAGTTTTTTTTACAGCCAACTTCATTTTCTCTAATTGAAATAAAGTTTGTTGACATATCTCTAAATTGTTTTGTAATTCCTCTAATTTTTCATCCATACCCTCTATTAATTGAGGCTCTTGATTTTCAATAGTGGCAAAAAGTGATTTTATCTTCTGATTGATTTTATAAATATTTACTCTAGCAGAAAGAACTTGATCATCTATCTCTTTAAGATCTTTATCATACTTGCATACGCTATTCATTAACTCATTTTGATAAATATCACTGATTTTTGAACGATCAAAAATATCCTCAGAAAGATTAGCCAAACTTCTCAAAAACACATGAACAACTAAAGCTTCAATTTCTGAACGATCACCAGAAAAACGTAGACGATTTACTAAGTCACTCAATTCATTTTTTAAATCGGCATTTATCATTTTAGTATAAGATTTAATATGCTTGTAAAAAATTTTTTGAAGAAAATTCATTCTCTTGATCTTTCCATCACTAAGATAAATTGACAAACTAGACTGGTCTACAACATTTACAATTGCTTCAAAATTATGCACATCAGTCTCTTTCCTGCCGCGAAAATCCAAATAAGGAATTAATACCCCTGATGAACGTTCTAATTTTTTAGCTAGAGGACTTATAATAGCAGACATAACCATAAACCTTGTATTATTAATCATAATTATTATAATTAATAAAACATAAACAAATCAAATAAAGAAAGAGTTAAATCGAAATAAAAAAACTTTTAATAAAAAAAACAATTTAAAAAAATAGAAATTTTTTAAAAATAATAATAATTATTTTATTAATTAAAGGAAAAATTTTTGGAGGAAATTTCTCCCTAAACTTTAAATCTTTAACATTTCTTATCTTTTGATGAATAAGCCGATTCGAGAGAATTTATAAATCTTCAAATAAAGCATAAAATTGAGAAATAAAAAATGTGAGGCTTGTAGGATTTGAACCTACGACCCACTCCTTAAAAGGGAGTTGCTCTACCGACTGAGCTAAAGCCTCACAAACGAATGTGACCCCAAGGGGATTCGAACCCCTGTCGCAAGAATGAAAATCTTGTGTCCTAGGCCGGGCTAGACGATGGGGCCTTAAGTTGCTACTAATAATAGCAAGCAGCTTGAATTTAACGCAACATTAAATCTCTAAAATCTCTTTTTCTTTTTCAGACGCTATCTTATCAATCATTTTGCAATAGTCATCAGTCTTTTCCTGAATCTTCTTCTCATTGCGTTTTAGCTCATCTTCTGTGATATCACCATCAGCTTTTTTAGCTCTTGATTGATCATTAAATTTTCTACGAATTTCGCGTACTGCCACTTTTGCATCTTCTGCTTTTTTCTTACCTTGTTTCACCATATCTTTTCTGATTGATTCATCCATAGGTGGGATATTGATACGGATAACATTCCCATCAACCATCGGTTGCAGGTTCAAATTAGCATTCTCAATTGCTTTTCCAATCACTGGAGCATTATTGCCATCATAAGGAGTAATTAAAAGCTGACGAGCTTCTGGAGTTGTCACGTTAGCTACATCTTTTAATTTCATTGATGTTCCATAAACTTCGACCATAACTGTATCTAAAATTCCTGGATTAGCTCTTCCCGTTCTTAAAGTTTTAAGCTCTTTTTTATAATGCTCTATAGCGTGATCCATACTATTTTTAATTTCTTGATCTATGCTCATGATATATCTTCCTTATCTTTCATTGAGTTTGTAAATTGAAATTGTACTTTTGTCTGAATTGCAAAGCAATCATTATAGGCTAAAAATAGAATAAAAAAAAGCAACAGCTTTTACAAGCTGTTGCTTTAAAACTTAAGCATCGATCAAAAATTATTGACCAACTTTCCATCTCCAAAAATGAGAAATAGTTAGGTCTGCACCTTTTTCTTTTCCTGCATTTTTCACATATTGTGAAACAGAAACAGATGGATCTTTAACAAATTTTTGTTCTCTTAGACATTCTTGCTCTGCAAACGCTCTAAGCTTTCCTTCGACAATTTTCTCAACGACAAAATCAGGTTTGCCTTTAATTTGAGAACGAGCAATTTCTTCTTCTTTTGCTTTAACATTTGCTGGAATATCTTCAGAAGCTAAATATTCAGGAGAATCAGCAGCAACATGCATTGCAACTGATTTAGCAATATCAACTGCGTCTTTTGATCCTGAAATCTCTACAACAGTTACAATCTTACCATTCATATGTGAATAAACACCGTAAGATGCATCTTCCGCTTTGCAGATTACTTCAATTCTTCTGACTTGAATATTTTCGCCGAACTTTTGAACTAATAGATTACGATATTCATCAATTGTAATTTCTTTATCTTCACGAGTGCATGTAGCTTTTAAAAATTCTTCTAAAGAAGCAGGTCTTGTTTTTGCTGCATGAGTGACTAAATCTTCGATAAATTTTTTAAAATTATCATGATTTGCAACGAAATCTGTTTCAGCATTTACTTCAACCATAATGATCGCATCAGCAGTTTCTGTATAACCTACAAAACCTTCTTTTGTTTCACGACCTTCTTTTTTTACAGCAGAAGCCATACCTTCTTTTCTTAAAATTTCGATTGCTTTTTCAGCATCTCCATCAGCTTTTACCAAAGCTTCTTTACATTTGCTCATGCCAACACCTGTTCGCACGCGCAAATCTTTAATCATTTCAGCTGTAATATTACTCATCAATTTGTTCCTTATCTTCAGCATTTTCTTCTTTATCTGCTTTTTCGTTTTTAACAGAAAGCACGCTCATTTCTTTTTTCTTCTCAACAATTGCTTGAGTAATTGTGCTTAAAATTAAACGAATGCTTTTTAAAGAGTCATCATTACATGCAATCACATGATCAATTTTGTCAGGATCGCAATTTGTATCAATCAAAGCCATAACAGGAATATTCAATTTTTTTGCTTCAGCAACAGCTAAATGCTCTTCAGATGGATCGACAACAATTAAAAGACCTGGGATCTTTCTCATTGAACGAATACCAGAAAGGTTCTTTTCTAATTTTTCCTGATCTTTTGTTAACTGAGAAAATTCTTTCTTAGTCAACCCTTCTTGACCTTGCGCGATTCTCTTTTCGTTACGCTCTAAAGTTTTTACAGATTGGCGAATTGTTTTTAAATTCGTCAACATACCGCCAAGCCATCGTTCGCAAACATAAAATTCAGACGATAGATCAGCACATTCTTTAACAACCGATTTAGCTTGTTTTTTTGTTCCTACAAATAAAATTGATTTTCTTTGCGTTACAATGTTTTGCACAACTTCTTTTGCGTCGCGGATTTGTTGCATTGTTTTCGCTAAGTCAATAATATAAATTCCGTTACGCTCTTCGAAGATAAAGCGTTTCATTTTAGGATTCCAACGATTCTTTTGATGTCCAAAGTGAGCACCAGACTCTAATAAATCTTTAACGGACACTTGTTCTTTTGTAGCCAAATTACCATCCTTATGTGTTTGATTCAAATTCATCTCCATCTTCGGAGAACAAGAAAAGCGCCTGATCAGAATCGAACTGACACTAGTAGCTTGGAAGGCTACGGTTCTACCATTGAACTACAGGCGCGTTATTTTATGCTTCTCGCTATTTTACGAAAAAAGCAAGTATTCATTGTCATCAAAACTTGGTTTTTTTCCAAGTAAAAATTCATATCTTTTTCAGATATTTATTTCTCTTTTCTAAAAATCTTAAAATTTCTACTCTAATCTTGTTAATTTAAAAATCTTTTTATAGTGCACTTACGTTCAGAAAAAATAATTACGACTTCGTACATAATTTTAGCTTTAATATGTATGATTTTTTTTAAAGTCTTTCATTTAACAACGGTTTTACATGACGAAAAAATCGTTGAATCCCAACGACCACAGAAAAAATCAACTATTGAATATGGAATGCGTGGACCGATTTTGGATCGTTTCAACCAACCTATTGCAACCAATCTTCTTCAATTCAACGCTTGCATCTATTACGCAGACATTAAAAATGTTCGTCAGTCTCAATTAATTCAACAAGATAAAAAAAAGATTCGTATCTATCCACGTCGTCAACATATAAAAGACTTATCAAAGCTTTTAGGAAAAGAACTTGATATGGATCCTGAAAGGATAGAAGATCTCATTCATTCCAAAGCGGCCTTGTTTCCAAACACCCCTTTCCCTATAAAAACAAATATTTCTGAAAAAACTTATTACCGCTTAAAAATGCTCGAGAGAACTTGGGCTGGTTTATCAGCAACCGCCAACACTATACGTCATTATCCCTTTTCCTATACGGCTTCAGATGTTATAGGATATATGGGAGCCATTTCCAGCGAAGAATATTTAAAACTGTCTCAGCAAATCAAAGACTTAAATAATTTTTTAGAAAAAGTTGAAGCCAATGAAATCCCTTCCTTTCCTGAAGGAATTTCTTCAATTCATCAAGCAATTGCAAGGCTCAAAGAACTCGAAGCAAAAGCCTACTCAATGAATGATCTTATGGGAAAAACCGGCATCGAATCCTATTACGAAAAAATTCTTAGAGCCTCTCATGGCAAATCTGTTTTCCTTATCAATAACCAAGGTTCTTTTTTAAAAAAATTAAACACCTCCTTTCCTGCCCAAGAAGGAGATACTATCTGCAGCTCTTTATCTATTGAATTACAAGAATTTGCTGAAAAATTATTAGCTGAAGAAGAGAATCTTAGCAAAATCACCGATGCGCCGACACTTAGAGGAGGAGCGATAGTTATCATGGATCCAAATACAGGAGAGGTCTTAACTTTAGCTTCTTATCCTTCTCATAATTTAAATGATTTTTCGACAAAAAACTTCGACAATCTAAACAATTGGTTTGAAACCAAACAACATATTGAAGATTTGTATTTTGCTAAAAAACCTTTTATCAAAAGAACCTGTAACAAACGTTCATGGAAAGATGAAAAAACTTATTTTAATTGGAAAGGCATGCTTAAAAATATTGCTCCAGAAAAATCTGAATTTTTCACAAGTTTAAATCAAATTAAATCCTTGGTAGATGCCGCAGCTGTGCAAGAATCTATAGATCTCATTTTATACCATGCTAAAACCGATGATGCAGAAGCTGTCATCGATCTACTCTTTCCCAAAAAAGAAGGACATATAGTTTGTAAAAAACGCTTAACAGAAAGCAAAAAAAAGCAAATTCTATCGCATTTAGAAAATAAAAATGCAGTAATCGAAAAAGAAAAAAAGAAAATCCTTCAATACGCTGGCAACCTAAAGGATAATAAAGACAAACTTTTTTTCATCGACTTTCTCAAAACAATTATCAATAGCTATCTTTTTTCAAACGATTTATTAAACAAAATGGATTCAGTTTCTTTAGAAGATTATTTTTCAATGCATCAAAAACTTGAAACTTTTTCCAGCGATCTGCAAAAAGATACAAAAGATTTTTATCAAAAAACATATTTCACAAAATGGAAGAAAGAATTCGGAAAAGAATTTTTAGAATACAAAAGACAAATTGAAAAAGAAAACAATTTATATGCAAAACCATACATTGACTATTACGACAAAGAACTTCAAAAACAATTCAGTAGCTATTGGAAAAAAAATCGAACTTTATTTTTATTAATGATGCTCTTATCCGAAGAAGAATTACTTTCCTTCACAAATAAGAAACTTGATAATGAAATCCTTCTTATCCGAAATCTGAAAAAAGAATATCTAAATAATTCACAAAATGAACAAATCACTTCTTTAAAAACTCAACTCCCAAAATTATCTCCTACCGACATGTACCAATTTTTAAAAACATTTCGCACTCCCAAGGAAATGCAACGCCCTTTACTTCGTAAATATCCTTTTTTAAAAAATCATCACAAAAAACAAACCGAACAAGATTTACTCTTATCATTTTACCCTAAATATGGGTATGGATTTGCTAGATCCCATGCCTTTAGGGAAGCCACCCCTCTTGGATCTATTTTTAAAATAGTTACAGGATATGCTGCCTTAAAGCAAAAATATCTTTCTTTAAAAAATGCAGGACTACCTATCCACGACCTGAATCCTTTTACAATGGAAGATAAAATAGTTCTCGATAATCAAGGCAAAACGATTGTAGGATACAGCCTCAAAGGAGCCCCTTATTATCGCAATTATAAAGGAGGAAGACTCCCCAGATCCTCTCATTCCATGATGGGAATAATCGATTTTCAAAAAGCTTTTGAACAATCCTCCAACCCTTATTTTTCCATTTTAGCAGGAGATTACCTGCATCACCCACAAAATCTTTTAGATGCAGCAAAAGACTTTGGTTTCGGTGAGACAACGGGTATAGACCTTCCCTATGAAATCAAAGGTTCTCTTCCAAAAGATTTAGAAAAAAACAAAACTAATCTCTATTCATTTGCAATAGGTCAACATTCTTTAATTGTTACCCCTTTGCAAGTAGCTAGCATGCTTTCAACCGTAGCTAATGGAGGAACGGTTTATTACCCAACAATTACCAAACAACCTCCTAGAATAAAAAGAACAATCTTCATGCCCAAAGAAATCCAAAAAACACTTCTCGATTCTATGGAGAGAGTCATTTATGGATCTAAAGGAAGTGCAAGAAGTAGCATCATTCCCAAACTTCTAAACTCTACAAAACTAAGAAAAAACTATCTCGATTTAAAAGGTGAATTTTTTGGAAAGACCTCAACTGCGGAAATCATGGTAAGACCTTATCTACTTCCTTCAACATCTGCAAAGAAAATGAAACATGTTTGGTTTGGAGCCCTTTCTTTCAAAGACAAAAAACCAGAACTTGCAATTGCAGTCTACTTAAAATATCAATCCGCTGGAAAGCAGGCAGCTCCGATAGCTTCTGAACTTATCCATAAATATCGCGAATTACAAGAAAAACATCTTTTACAACAAAAGCAAAAGACAAAACAAGATTCCGATGAAAGAGCCTATTAAAGAATAGGAAAACAAATAAGGTTTTTGAGGAAGATGCATGGAAACAGCTTCATCGATTGCTTTCGATTCTTTGCTTTCCATCTGATATTTCATATCTTTAAACATGTAAGTTTCTTCAACATGTTGATATTGCTTTGTTAAAAGCTCTTTAATTACCTGTTTCTTTTCTTCTAATTCAAACTCTTTTGAAAAATCTGCTTGCTGAAGATCTACAAGAATTCTCTCAGTCTCTTTTATCTGCTGATCTATGAAATGATCTTTTTTATTTTTCCAACTCTTTAAAAGCTGATTATTTTTTTCTAAAGACAACTCCAGGGAATTATATAAAGCTTTTTTACCTTCTTGAATCTGCTGGTCCTTTTGCTGTAATAACTTATGAAGATGCTTTTCCTTAATGAATAAATATTTTTTTAAATCGTCTTTTATAAAATTGATTTTTTCAGAAAAAAGAGATTTTTCTTCTTCGGAGTAATAATTTTGATAAGCTTTTTCATTTAGCTCCTCATAAGAAGCTAAAAGTTTTTCAATACGTAAATCCTCTCTTAATGTATAAGATGCCGCAAATTCCTCTTGAGCTTGTTGCACACTTTGTAAAGCAACCAAAAGATTCTTCTGTTCAAGTTGAAGTTTTAAAATTTCATTTTCATAGACAGATGGAGAAAATCGATACTTTGAAATATTCTTTTCAATTGCTTCATCACTTAAATCTTTTGCAAGTAGCTTTTTTTTCTTTTCTAGCTCTTTTATCGTATCCAAAAACATAATCCCTTTAGAAAGATTTGGGGAAAGATCAAATTGATTTTGTTTTAAAACCATCTTAAGAAGTTTTTTTTCCTCCAATTCCTTTTCTAAAAGAAAAATTTTCTCTTGATTGTTCTTCACTTTTTCTCTCAAAGAAATTTGATGATTTTTTGATTCATTTTGAATTTCAGAAAAAAAACTTCCTAAAAGTTCTTGTTTTTTGCTTTCAAGATAACTTAGTTCTTTTTCTTTTTGAAAACTCTTTATAAGTCTCTGATATCTTTCAAAAGTATTCATCACTTCGTTGACGATAAGGGTGTTAAATACTGGATTATCCCCATAAAATCCAACAGTGACATAACTTGGATTTTTCTTATTTGGATATAGCAAAAGTCTTTTTTTCAACTTCTCTACACTTTCTTCCAAAGGAATAAAGACTAGCTCAAAATACCCATTTTCCTTTGCTGGAAAACTTTTTTTAAATAGCAACTCGATCCCAGGCAAAATAATACATTCGTTGATTTGAACCTGTTTTTGAATCTTTCGATCTCTTGATAAAATGATCGCCTTTTTCTTGGAAAGAATCTTCAAATCATATCGCTTGCATTCTGGAATATCGCATTTGATAAGATCGACATCAAAAGATGAGTCCAATGTTTCAAGGTGCCTCATTTGAGCTGAAATATTTCTCAAAGCTCTTTTTTTCAATCGTTTAAAAAAAGACTTATCCCGTATATGCACTTGTCCATTCACATTTTTTACAACATCGGACAATATTCGATATGATCTGGATAAAACGATAAATTCATTTTTTTCATTCAAAATCGTAGAAAGAGGAGTCATCAAATTAACATTTTTAGCATTGCTTCCATGAAAATACAGACCTTCTGTCTTATATGTGATCGGAAACAGTAACAAAACAATAAAAGCGACTACATAAGAAAACAACCCTACAACAAAAAAAAGAGTTTTATGAGCTAAGAAAATTTTCCAAAAATTATTTTCCAAATTTTTCATTATGGTAACCCCACCTGTATTCCACTTACGCCTTTTCTAACCATTTCCACACCGGCAAATGTCGGCAATATTTGTGAAACAAACCGATTCCAAGACGTGATCGGAGCTGCTGTAACATAAACTATATCACCTGGAATCAAAAGCAAACTATCCGTTGGTAGTTGCAACACATGTTGCCAACTTAAAGAATAAATTTTGGGACTAGCCAAATTACCCCGAATCACTTGAATTGCCGCTAAATTCCCTGTATAAGAAATTCCTCCAGCTAATGCTATCGCCTCTTTCAGAGGCATCACATTTCCCTGCATAGGAAAAACTCTGCCCATCTTCACCTCCCCCATTACCATAATCGAGGCGCTCATACTGTCGGCAATATAAATTTTATCCATAGCTTTAAGTTTTATATTGAAAGACATATCTCCTTCTTTGATCAATTTATAAAAATCGATCGGCATCATCTTTCCATCTCGTGATAAATAGCTTTTGGATAAATTAGCCTCTGATGAAATCCCAGCCTGAGCAAGAGCGGAAAAAAGTCTTGTATTGCCATCGATAGGGATTTTAGGATTTCGGACAAGACCTATGAGTTCTACGATCATATTCGGTCTTTCGATAAATTCCATTGAAATATCTAAAAAACCATATTTTTCTGACAGAAGTGCTTTTATTTTACTTTTTGCAGCATCAATGGGCAAATTGCCAATAGAGATCTTTCCGATAGAATATAATTGGATACACCCATTTTCTACGACATAGCCAGAAGGAGCAAAGTTTTCAAAAAGGCTATGTAAATCTTGTCTTTGAGGATGAATGACACATATTTTCAAACGGTCTTTTTCAAGAATTATTTTTTCATCTGAAGCAATCTCTTCTGAAGGCTTCTTATCAACCTCTTTTTCTATTTTCAAAGAATAAGAATCAACAACCAAATCTTCAGCAGAATATGTATGGTATGTCGAGCAACCCACTAATAAAAAAAGAAAAATCAGCCATCGCATGGTAAACCTATAAGACTTTATATAAAAGATTTGGTAAGATACATCTGATAAATATAAAAAGCGAGGCATAAATGAATATATTAGTTACTGGAATTGCAGGATTTATTGGATTTCATTTAGCTTCAAAATTATCAGAAAAACATCAAGTGGTTGGAGTCGACAATTTTAATGATTACTACTCCGTTCAGCTTAAAAAAGATCGAGCAAAAATCCTTACGAAAAAAGACATTACCATCTACGAAGAAGATATCAATAACACAGACAAACTCAAGGAAATTATCCAAAAACATAAAATCACCCATATAGTGCATTTAGCAGCTCAAGCAGGCGTCCGGTATTCTTTCGATCATCCTCACGAATACGTACATTCCAATATCAGTGGTTTTCTATCCATTTTGGAAGCTTTGAAAACCTATCCAATGCCTCTTATTTTTGCTTCTTCTTCCTCGGTTTATGGGACTAACGATACAAAAATTTTCAGCACAAAAGATCTAACAGATTTTCCTTCAAACTTTTACGGAGCTACAAAAAAAGCCAACGAACTGATGGCGTATTCGTATCATCATTTATATCAGATCCCTATGGTTGGGCTTCGTTTCTTCACAGTATATGGTCCTTTTGGAAGACCGGATATGGCTTATTTTTCTTTTGCAAATAAAATCATGCAAGAAGAGACAATCGATGTCTATAACCACGGAAAAATGCAGCGCGACTTCACCTATATCGACGACATAGTAAACGGCATTATTGCATCGATTGATTACGCACATGGTTTTGATATCTTTAATCTAGGAAATAACTCCCCTGTTTCTTTGATGAAGTTCATCGAAACTTTAGAAAACTCTCTTGGGAAAAAAGCGAAAAAAAATTTCCTTCCAATGCAACAGGGAGAAATGGTTACTACCTTTGCAGATATTGAAGAGAGTCAAAAGAAATTAAACTATCATCCAAAAACAAGTATTCAAGAAGGTCTTGAAAAATTTGCCAATTGGCACCAAAGTTATTTTAATAAAAATGAAATGCTTTGCAAATAGATCACTCTTTTTTTTCTAAAATCTTTTTCAAAACTTTTGGAATTTCTTCAAAAAGATCGGAAGCAATTAAACTATAGCCTGTCTTTTCAGAAGCAATAGCTTTTCCTGCCTGCCCATGAATATAAACACCTAAAATAGCCGCTTCATAAGAAGTCATCCCCAAAGCAAGCAAAGCAGCAATAATTCCCGACAAAACATCGCCGGTACCTGCTTTTGCCAAAGCTGGATCTTGCACATTCATAATCAAAGGTTTTTCCAAGGGATGAAAAATCACAGAGAAAGGACCCTTTAATATAAGAGTAACATTCATTTTATTGACATATGTTAAACTTTGCTTCCACAAAGACAAATCATCGATTTCTTCAGAGTTCAAAAGACGTAACATCTCTTTTCTATGAGGAGTCAAAACAACTGGAAATGAAAATTTTTGCATTTCTTCTTTTGATAAAAAATAAAGAGCATCGGCATCCAAAACAGCAGGCCCTTTCAATTTTCTAAGAATATTTTGCAAAAGAAAAAAAACCTCTTCATCTCTTCCAAGTCCAGGTCCAATACAAACAGCTTTTGCCATATTCAATTCTTTAATAAGATTGTCTACCTTTTCAGAAGACCATCTTTTAGAAACCACCTCAAGTGGATTTTTTTCAATTTCAGCATCTTGAGACTGATAAACTTTAACGATACCCGCTCCTGTTCTATAAGAGGAGTTGGCAGCAAGCGCTATTGCACCTTCCATTCCCTTAGAACCTCCTATTAGGGCTAAAGAAGCATTATACTTATGCCTAGAAGCTAAAAGAGGAGGAAGAAGATTTTTCAAATCTTTTGGAATAAAATATTCATAATCAAATTTTGCCTTATTTAAAAAACTCTCTTGCTTATCAAAAAATCTTAAATCAATCTGTCCGACAAAATCAAAATTATGATTCAAAAAAAGCTCTTCTTTAACTGCTCCAAGACATATTGTCACTGTAGCGCGCATTGCCAAAGGCTTTTGAGTATTTTCTCGGCTTAATCCTGAAGGAATATCAATAGAGAAAACAGTATGCTCATTATCATTAATCACTAAGATAAGTTCTTTTAAATTCCCTTTGACAAGCCCTAAAAAACCTGTTCCAAAAAGACCATCAACAATAACGGGTGTCGGATGAAAATTTTTCATATTTTCAATATGAATAAGTTTACCACCCTTTTTTTCAAATTCCTCTACAAAACATTTAAGAGTCTCTTTAAAACTTTCAAATGCAAAAGGCGAATAAGCAATCACTTTAATGCCTTTTTTTAGAAGATGTATGCCACAGACAAGCGCATCGGAGGCATTATTCCCTTTACCAATCACTAAAGTAATTTCTTTTGGAAAATCCTTTTCATGAAAAAAATCTTCCAAAGACAAATAAACCTGATAACCCGCACTCTGAATAAATGTTTTTTCATTTTGTTCTGTGATCACAAGTTTTTCAGCTTTTGCCATTTCCGGACTTGCTACTACAGGCTTTTTTTCATAAGCTTTTGTCATAAATGTTCATCTTTTATCGTTCTTTGCAAAAGCTGTTTCACAGCACTTGGAGCTTCCAATCCTTCATAAATGATCTGATAAACCACTTCGGTAATCGGCATAGGACAATCATATTTTTTCGCAAGCTGTCTTGCTGCTTTAACAGTATAGGCTCCTTCAACTACCATCCCCACTTTTTCATAAGCTTCGGTATAGGAAAGACCTTGTGCAAGAAAATAGCCAAATTGATAATTTCGACTTAAATTAGAAAGACAGGTAACGCATAAATCTCCCATTCCTGAAAGACCGTTAAGTGTTGCTTCAAAGCATCCCTTTTTAATACCCATTTTCCGAATTTCGTGAAGACCTCTTGTCATTAAGGCTGCTTTAGTATTATCTCCATAAGAAAGTCCATCAGAAATACCGCAAGCAATCGCGATAATATTTTTTAAAGCGCCTCCTAAAGAAACTCCTAAAACATCGCTATTGGGATAAACTCGAAAATAAGCATTATTAAAAGCTTTACAAATCATTGTAATCGTATTGAGTTCATAACCCGAAGCTACAACAGTTGTCGGTAATTTTCTCATTACACCATCTGCCAACGAAGGCCCGCTAATACATCCGACCCATTTTTGAGGAATGAACTGACTGGCAATTTCAGTGAAAAGCAAACCCGATTCCATCTCAATCCCTTTAGATGTGACAACAACCGGAACTCCTTCTGTCCAATACTTTTTTAGATTGGCTAAAACAGAACGAAGCCCACGAGAAGAAACGCTTTCAACAATCAAATCCTTCCCAGTAACTGCTTTTTCAAAATCTTTTTCGAAATGAATCTTTTTAGACACTGTACTATTTTTTAATTTGGGATGAACCCGCAGAGAATCAAGCTCTTGGATTTTCAACTCGTCTCTTCCCCAGACAGTCACTTCATGATCGGCATCACAAAGAACAGATGCCAAAGCGGTTCCCCAAGCACCAGTTCCTAAAACAACTATTTTCATAAAACCTCTAAAAAAAACCCATTTTTTTCAGAGTAGCATCTTTTGAACACTTCCGCAAGCAGGATCCAAAAAATTAATAGAGATAGCGTATCCAAAAGTTTTCAGGAAAAGGATAAGCATCATTAAGTGCTTTTATAATGGCTTTTTGAGCTGTTTCTGCAGAATCAATGCCCTCTAAATTTTTTATCGGAGCAAAAGATTTTTCCTTTAGAGTTAAAAACGCTGAAGATTTTTCAGCCTTTTCAAAAGCATCAAAAATAAACATTTCCAGTTTATATGCATAAATTTTCTTTCCAAAGCTTGTTGTCTTCTTTTTGGCCTTATGGATAGGCAAATCATATTTTGCAGCCCTTTGAATAAAGTCGATTGAAAAAACATAAATACCACAATTCAAATATGCATATTTTTCTTGCTGCATACTTGGATCCAAATCCAAATATTCAATGATGCCTACTTTTTCACTTTTACAAGCTAAAACGCCGGCGAGTGACTTTGAATCTTTCTGCTCAATACATTGCACGGTAACATCATTTTTAAAATGAATATGATGACCGATAAAAAATGGATTCAAAGGATCTGCCAATGGATTATCCACAGGGACAATAGAAACAGAAGACACTCCCATTTTCTTAAAAAACTCAAAAGCTTTCGAATCAATAAAATCCTTATAAAAAGCGCCGTTTCCGGTAGATCCTAAAGAAAAACTCTCATTACTTTCTAAAATCCAAACCCC
Organism: Chlamydiales bacterium; assembly: GCA_035447625.1. Lineage (GTDB taxonomy): Bacteria > Chlamydiota > Chlamydiia > Chlamydiales > SM23-39 > DAOTHK01. Next base: position 6,789 of record DAOTHK010000003.1, on the reverse strand, counting down.
GTTTTCAGAAACAAACGGAGATTCTTTTTGAGTAAAAAATTGAACAAATTCTTCTGAAAGATGAAAATATTGATTCTCTTTTAAATATTTTTTCGTCTCAATTTCATTTTCTTTCGAAACCATAATAGCGACGGGTATTTTTACATTTAAAAACGTTTCAATACGATAAATTTTTTCAAAAAGTATCTGAAATAAAGACTTTTGAATCTTATCTAATACAAAAGTTCCTTTCGGTCCAAAGTGCCCCAAGCGACTTCCTTGTCCACCTGCCAAGATCACCACACCAACTAATTGTTTTTCAATAGCCTTTCTACCAATGCAAGCTTCTTCAAAATTTTCTACGTGTACTTTTGTTAGTGGCTTAGCATTATGAAAAAAGTTTTTTTTGATCTTTTTAGAAAAGGTCAAAATATTACATTTTTTAAGCTGCTTTAACAATTGCTCCTTTTCCTTTTCAGAAAAGGTTTCCATTTTTTCTAAAAGAGCTTTTTGATGATACTTATGTAAAATTTCTTCTAATTCATTCACTTAATTACCCTTCATCCCTTTGCTTGAATAAGGCATTATAAATCTGATCCGATGTCAATACTGATAAGTCTTTTTCTTTTCCCAAGAGTATCGTATGCCCGAGTTTTGGATTAGGAGAAATCACACATTGTTTCAATATCCCTTGATTTTTCTGAGACCAGAGAGAAACTACATCGATTGAAAAACTCTCATCTAAAAAATAAACCATAGAAAGTAAGCCGGAATCTACTCCAATATATTTCTGACAACGATTTTTAATTAGGGAAAGAACTTCCAAAAGTGTTGTTTCTCCTCTCAAATCAATGACATTGGGCTGCGAAAATACTGGTTTTTTCTGTTTTCCAAAAAGTATAAATTTCACATTAGGCTTTTCAAGAGCTGTTTTTGCAAAAAGAGATCCCCATATTTTTTCAGGCAAGTCTCTAAATGTAGCATAATTGGTTTCAGAAAAAGGCTGCAAAGCAATATAAGAAAATGATGGGTCTAATGGAAATTTTTCATGAAAGGAATCAAAATCTTTTTGCCAAATAAGCCTCGGTTGCAAAATCTTATGCTGCCATGTCACCCAATAAGCCGGATCCGGCCAACGCACTATAACATCAAAAGTTTTAGGTGAAATTTTTAATTTATTTAATGTCTTTTCAATATCGTATGGAGCTTTTCTAACCCAATCTGGCGCTACAATAACCTTAACTTGTGGAAATAAAGAAAAACCTTCTTGTAAATCCTTTCGAATTAAAAAAGTAATCTCCGCTTCAGGAATCACTTCTTTAACCCTATATGCCAACGCATACAAGCCAAGAGGAATATCTCCAAGCCCCCTATTCCAAGCAAATAGAAACTTTTTTTGTTTTTTTTTCAAAGCTTTGTCTAAAATTTTTTCCAAAGGATTTTTAGAAATTTTTCGAATGAAAGTTTTTAACACCATAAAAATAACTTTTTCGCTTCTTGATAAAGAGTTTCGGGTAAAATATTTTTCAAACATTTTGTATCATGTTTTTTGCAAACCCTTTTAAAACATGGAGAACAAGAGAGATTGGATTCAATCACTTTTCCCCCATTATAAGGACCTGTAAGAATAGGACTCGTAGAACCAAAAATTGCAATCAGAGGAATCTTTAAAGCCGAGGCTATATGCATCGGACCACTATCATTGGAAATCATCCCCTGAAGGAGGCTTATACAGCAAACAAGCTCTTGTAAAGTCGTTTTGCCTGCCAAGTTAATCACAAATGGATTTCCCATGCGCATTTCTTCAATCTCATTATAAATGCTTGAAAGACCAAAAAAAATGACCTTGACCTTTTCATGCTTTAAAAGCATCTCCATAAGTTTCTTAAAATAGGGCTTGGGCCAACATTTCGCATCTCCATAAGCTGCGCTGATATTCAAACCAATTAAAATATCATTTTCAAAAACGCCATTTCTTCGTAAAAGCTCACATGCCTTTTTTTGATCTTTTTCAAAAAAATGCAAATAAGGAACTTCTATATCTGCAGCTCTTCCCAAACCATTCAACAATTTCAAATACCTCTCAACATGATGAATAGGTTGTTTTTTTGAAATTTTTTTCAAAGAATGCGTCAAAAAAAGTTTTCTAAGAAAAGAAGAATATCCAATAACTTTTGGAATGCCGGCTCTTTTCAAATGCCTGGCAGTCGAAATTGAATTAGTACATAAAATTCCCAGATCAAATTTTTTTTCTTTCAAAACCTTAATTGATGGCTTTTTCTGAAAATCAATTACTGCATCAACAAGAGGATCCGCTACGACCAAATCTTTTAAAAAACTTTTACATAGCACAGTCAAACGCGCATTAGGATAGAGCCTTTTCAATTCCTTGATAAGAGGTGTTGCCATCACAAAATCACCAACCCAATTCGGCATCCTGAGTAAAATATTATTCATGAATTTTTAATTCTTGGTAATTTTTAATCGCTTTTTTTAATGCCTCAATTCCTAAAATCGAACAATGAATTTTGACTGTTGGAAGGTCTCCTAAAAATTGAATAATGTCTTTTTTAGTAATCTGCAAAGCTTCATCAATTGTTTTTCCTTTAATCATCTCCGTTAATGCAGCACTTGTTGCAATCGCTGCCACACATCCAAATGTTTTAAATTTTGCATCCACAATTTTATCATTATCGATTTTAAGATACATTTCCATGATATCTCCACATTTGGCATTACCTACCTTGCCATAACCATCAGGAGATTCTATAGCTCCCATATTATCCATTTTTTGAAAGTATTTAAAAACTTTATCTGTATACTCTTCCATTAATTTTTCCCTTCATTTTTATAAAGTGGAGACATTTTTCTCAATCTATCGATGATTGGCACAAGCTCATGTATCAAATGATCTATTTCTTCTTTTGTATTCATTTTTCCCAAACTGAATCGAATGGATCCATGCGCTCTTTCGTGAGAAAATCCCATACTAAGCAAAACATGCGAAGGCTCTAAAGCTCCTGATGAACATGCAGAACCTGTTGAAACTGCAAACCCTTTCAAATCCAAATTCATTAAAATGGATTCTCCTTCAACAAAGGCAAAAGATAGGTTTGCATTACCTGGCAAACGATTCTCTAATGAACCATTCACCATCACATCCGAAATTTTACTTTTTACAGTTTTAATTAAATAATCTCTTAAAAAGCTAATCTCCTTTTGTACTTCTAAAAGATTTTGCTCAGCCATCTCTGCAGCTTTACCAAAACCTACAATTGCAGGAACATTTTCAGTTGAAGAGCGTAGATTTCTTTCCTGCCCTCCCCCAAATAGAGACGGAGTAATCATACTTCTGTGTTTAATAAACAAAGCTCCCGCCCCTTTAGGACCGTAAATTTTATGAGATGAACAACTAAGCAAATCCACATCAAGCTTTTGAACATCTAAAGAAATACTGCCAAAGGTTTGAACGGCATCGGTATGAAATAAAATACGCGTATTAAAAAGCTTTTCTTTTTCTCTTACAATTTGCGTAAATCTTTCAATCGGCTGAATAACCCCCACTTCATTATTCGCATGCATGATCGATACAAAAGAAGTTTCCTCACAAAGAGCTTCTATCAAAGCTTGTTCTGAAACAATCCCCTCGTTATCTACCGGTAAATAAGTCACCCTATAACCTTTTTTCTCCAGCTCTTTAAAAGGTTCCAAGATCGCAGGATGCTCAATAGCAGAAGTAATAATATGTTTTTTTCCTTCCGGTTTTAAAGAATTGAAAACAGCTAAATTATCTGCCTCTGTTCCAGACGATGTAAATAGAATCTGTGTTGGATTAGCTTTAAGCAAATGAGCCACTTGCTCTCTCGCTTTAGAAACGGCCTTTTTAGCATCACGCCCAAAACTGTGAATACTAGAAGGATTGCCATACGCTTTCGAAAAATAGGGAAGCATTTCTTCCAGCACTTTTTCATTGCAACAAGTCGTTGCTGCATTATCAAAATAATATCGATGCATATTTTTTCCTATAAATCTGAAAGATAAATTTCACCAATCAATTGAAGAAAACGATCATTTAACTTAGTCCATAAAGGTCTTGTTGCACAACAACTAGTTTGATCGCATTTATTTTCATGAATCAAGCAATCTACAATCGAAACGGGTCCTTCTACAGCTTCCATAATATCTTTAATCGAGATAATAGCTGGAGGTTTCGCAAGTTGATACCCTCCAGATTTTCCCCGAAGAGATACTACAAGATTGTTATTTTTTAATTTTAATAAAAGTTGTTCCAAATAAGAAATGGAAAGACCGTGCGCTTTCGAAATTTCTGATATCGAAACAGAACTTTTTTCATCATAATATTTTGAAAGTTCCAGCATAGCTGTTACGGCATAACGCGTTTTAGTAGATAACTTCATTTGACTGACAATCGTTTTGTTTTTTCTAAAAGATAACAAATCCTGACAAAATCGGTCAAGTATACAAAGTATTCATTTGCATCTATCCAAAAAAAAGACTATAAACCAAGGGAAAGGAGAAGAAATGAAGACCCGCATCTTAGGTGTTGATCCAGGAACTCGAATTACAGGCTATGGAATCATCGACAGCGATCCGCTTACCCCCATTGATTTCGGTTGCATCAAACCTGATCCCAAAAGCCCCATGCAAGCAAAGTATTTTCAAATTTTCAAAGGCATTTGCCGATTAATTGAAAATTACAAGCCTCATGCCATTTCGATCGAAACACAATTTGTTCAAAAAAATGTTCAATCTGCGATGAAACTTGGGATGGCCAGAGCTGCTGTACTAATTGCTGCGGAAAGCTATCAAATTCCTGTCTTTGAATATGCTCCCAAAAAAGCAAAGCTTTCTGTCGTTGGAATTGGAACTGCTTCAAAATCACAAGTACAAAGAATGACTCAAAATCTTTTAAAACTGTCATCTCCCCCAACTCCTGAAGATGCAGCAGATGCTTTAGCGCTTGCTATTTGTCATCTTCATCAGATACCCTTTCAAAAAAAGAGGTGCTTATGTACGAATATATCCAAGGCAAAATAGTTGAAACAACCTTGCAATCTGCTATCATAGATGTTCAAGGTATCGGTTATAAGATTATCACCCCGATTTCTGTTGCAAGCGATCTTCCTGCATCTGGTTCCCAAGTCAAACTATTTATTTCGTACATTGTCAAAGAAGATAGCCAAACACTCTACGGGTTTCAGAAAAAAGAGATGCGTAATCTGTTTGAAAAAATCCTATCCATATCCGGTATCGGTCCAAAACTTGCGCTTGGAATCTTAGGACATATCACCATAGAAGAATTCGAACATGCCATTGTGACACAAAATGTCAAAACCCTATCGGGGCTCCCAGGTATCGGAAAAAAGATGGCTGAAAAAATTATTTTAGAAATGAAAGATAAAATTCAAAAATTTTCTTTAGAACAACTCACCTTAGCCTCTTCAAAAGAACCCTCTATTTCAAAAGATGCCATCAGCGCTTTGGTCAACCTTGGTTATCATCCTTTAAAAGCAAAAAAAGCTGTAGACACGGCCCTTGAAAAGCAGGGAAATTCAATCGATATTGCCGAATTGATTTCTTCAGCCATTAAACATCTTTAAAAAATTCATTTTTATAAAAGATTACTTAATTACAAGACTAAATAGAAACAGCTTTATTTTTTTATCTAAATAAAGTATTTTTTACTTTCCTAATTTAGAAAAACATAAAAAAAATGAATTACTTTTCAAACGACACCATCGCAGCGATTGCAACCGCTCCAGGAGATGGAGCCATTGCCATCATCCGCCTTTCTGGAAAAAAGGCCTTTTCTATTGTAAACAGCCTTTTTTCAAAAGATCTGAATAAGATGCTATCCCATACATGCCATCTTGGGAAATTCTATGATGAAAATAAAGTGCTGATCGATGAAGTTCTACTACTTATTATGAAAAATCCCCATTCTTTTACTGGAGAAGATGTTGTTGAAATTCATTCCCATGGTGGACGTATCGTTACCGAAAAGATCTTAAAGACCCTCATACAAAATGGTGCAAGAGCCGCAAGTGCCGGTGAATTTTCCTTTAGAGCCTTTCAAAATAAGAAAATTGACCTTACCCAAGCTGAAGCCATTCAAAACTTGATCGCTGCAAAAAATGAAAAAGCTCTTCTTGCCGCTGAAAAGCATCTAGAAGGTGCTTTGAAAAGAAAAGTTCTTTCTTTTCAAAGAAATCTTCTTGAAATCACTGCAATTTTAGAAGCCTGGGTAGATTTTCCTGAAGAAGAACTAGAACTTACCTCCATCCAAGAAATCAACAAACAAATCGAAAATGAAAAGAAAAAACTTATTCAACTTATAGAGACCTATCATGACGGAAAAGCCCTTTTCGAAGGGATGACTCTTGCCATTTGCGGGACCCCTAATGTTGGAAAATCTTCTCTGCTCAACGCTCTTTTAAAAAAAGATCGAGCAATTGTCACCGATATTGAAGGAACTACTCGCGATCTTCTTGAAGAGACAATCCAAATTAAAAACATGCACTTCAAACTCATCGACACAGCCGGCATTCGAACGACAAATGACTGTATTGAAAAAGAAGGTATCAAAAGATCGCTATTAGCTATTGAAAAAGCGGATATCGTAATTCTTGTATTGGATGCTTCCAGACCCCTTGCAGAAGATGACCGAAATCTTATCAAAAAAGCCGATCCTCAAAGCACCCTTCTTTTATGGAATAAAATTGATCTAAAAGATCCTTCAGATAATTTAGACTTCCCTTTCCATGCGCATATATCTGCACAAAAAGAGAA
>DAOTHK010000002.1:0-31521 GCA_035447625.1 Chlamydiales bacterium | reverse complement strand
CATTATAAATGCAGTATTCATAAGTTTTAGAAGTTGCATCAAGAGTTGGATGAAAGTTTTCAGGCATTTCTTGAATCTGAGTGATTTTAATTGAATGAGGAAGATAGCCATTGAGTCTTTTTTGTAAAAACTTTGTGTCGATCTTATGTCCTAATAAAAAGTTAATTACTTGAAATTTGGCATGAACCCCTCTGTCAGTTCTGGAGGTGGCTTGTAAGGAAACCTTTTCCTTTAATATTAAACGAAGACCTGTTTCAAGAGTTTCTTCAATAGATGGGCCTGCTTTGGTTTTTTGATAACCAAAGTAAGAGGTTCCATCATATGTAATAATTAGAGCATAGTTATATGGCATTAAAAACGATGTATTATTGGTAGTTGCATTTGTATATATCCACTTATTCCATCTAAAAACATTTCCATGGCAATTAAAATTAAAATAAGCCCCATTAGTCTTTCCATGGCGATAAGGCCTTTCTTGCCAAGAAATTTATAGAGATAAGGTGCCAATAATAATACTATAAGAGAGGCGATCCAGGCAATTAAAATTCCAGCTATCATAACGATCTGGTTGGGTTGTTGCTTGGAAAGAAGCATCACGGATGCCAGCACGCCAGGTCCTGCAATTAAGGGAATAGCTAAAGGAACAATAAAAGGTTCTTCGATATTAGTGAGTTCGGAATGTTTTTCTTGAATCGGTGGAAAAATCATTTTAAGAGCTATTAAAAAAATGATAATCCCTCCGGAGACTTGGATTGTTACCATGGTGATGTCTAAAACTTTTAATAAACTTTCTCCTAAGAAACTGAATGCAATCATAATGATAAGGGCAAAGATCATTTCACGGATGATGATGATTCTTTGCCTATTGAAAGGAAAATCTTTTAAGTAAGCCATATATATTGGGATATTTCCTAAAGAATCAATGACTAAAAATAGCGAAAAGGCGATAGATAAAATAGATAAAGTGAGCATATTATTTTTCCTATAAGTTTTTTTCAGCTTAATTCTAATGCAGGTCGTATGCAATCATTTTTTCAATTTTTTTCAAAGAGCGAAGCTGTGAAGTTGTTAATGAATATAGAATGAATAAAAGATCGTTATTTTTTTGGAATGCTGACTTTGTCCAGTTAGCCGATCCTGAGATTAAAATATGATCGTCAATAACGGCATGTTTGTAATGGAATAATGAGCGTTTATCATGGGTATAAATTGAAATATGATGCTGTTTTAGTTTATTGATTGCTTTGGCGGATGCACCAATAGAACTATGAAAATCTGTGCCAACGATGACATTGATTCCTTTTTGTTTTTGTTCTATCAAGGTATCTACAATCAGTGGATGTGTTAATGTGAACATGGAAACATGGATTTTTTTCTTTGCATTCTTAAGAAGGCTGATTAATTTATTTAGGGCTACTCCCTCTTTATCTGGAAGTAAGAATAGTTCTGTAAATTGTCCTCCAACAAAACAAGAAAGGTGCCCATGATTTGTAGGTGCTTTTTTCTCTAAAAATTTTGCAATTTCTGGAGAATAAAAGCCCATCATGAGATTTTCATGCATCATTAAAGAAGAACGAGTGATATTGGCTGATCCAATATATACGTATTTTTCATCGATTGTTAGGATTTTGTGGTGCATAGGAGCAGTGTTTTTTATGCCGACGACAGGGTTATTGTTTAATGAAAATTTTGAGGAAGAGCGTTTGTCGTAGTAAACCGTAACTTTTTTCTTTTTGTGATCCAAAGTTTTTAAAGATTGTTTAATTTGATCATCGCTAAGGCCATATGCAGCTAAAAAGACAGAGGATTTAGCGGCTTTGATTGAAGAATTTAACAAGCGATGGAGGCTTGTTGTGTAATGATTCACATATAAAATTGGAGGTGTAGAGGCAGAAGGCTTTTGCAGGCTATATGAGGAGATAATAAGATATAAGAAAATAGCTGAAAATAAACTTACTGTTATTAAATATATTTTTTGTTTCACTGGATAAAAAAAAGCTGCAAATTAATTATTTGCAGCATATCTGATATGAAAAATTATTTCACTTTTTTTAGTGCTTTAGCTAAACCAATTTTATCAATGGTTCTTAAAGCAGCAGTAGAAAGTTTTAGAGTAATGAAGCGGTTTTCTTCAGCAAGCCATAGCTTTTTCTTAATAAGGTTTGGTAAAAAACGTCTTTTGGTTTTTCCAGTGATGTTTAGACCGATTCCTTTTTTCTTTTTTGCAATACCGCGAATCTGATACGTTCTTCCCTTTCTAGGTCTTTTTCCTGTGATAGGACATACTTTTGACATTGTTCGCTCCTAAATCTTTATTAAGTAAAAAATCATAGCAATTTTTTTGCTTTTAGAACAAGCGAATTTTAATCTAAAATGATTAGAATTAATTTTTTATATTCATCATTTCGTAGCTATTCTAAAAAAATATACCTTTTTCAAAGGATATTATCTAATTTTTTCTTTAAAATACAGTATTAGAGTTAGTTTATTTCTCAATTATTGTTTCAGATTCAGGTGTTATTTTAGTGTTGCAAAGGGATTTAAAGGCTTTCCTTGGTGAACCAAGAGATACTTGATCAACAGATTTATGGAAAATTTGTTCAACTTTTTTTCTAAATGAAGGAGAAAAAATTCCGATTAAATGGATTGAAATAGTTTTAAGATTCGATGTGAAATTTAAAAAATCTTCTTGGATCGATGTTATATTATTTTTTTCCAAATCTATTTCATCTTCTTGGATTGTTTCTTCAGGAGATTCTTTATTTTGTAGTGAATAAATATATTCTGTAGTAGCGATTAGTGAAGTATAAATTAAAGAAGTGGGTAGGATTGCTAAATCAAAGATAAAAAGAGCTATTGAATTGATTAATTTTAAGGTGCTTTCTGTTCTAGAAAGTATTGCTTCTTTATGAAGTTGAATAGGGGGTGTTTTCGAATAAGAAGGCGTTGGATTTATCATAGAAAAGCTCCTAAATAAAATATTTTATATGTCTTATTAAAATTTTTAAAAAGATACCAAAAATTTTACAATTATGCAAAAAAAATTAAGGGCCGTAGATAAAGAAAAGCAATTTTTCTCCATTGGCAGGAGAAAAAGTTCCTGTAAATCCTATGGCAATTTTTGTGAAATTAGAGAAAAAATTTTTTCCAAGGGGAGAATAATATGAATGGATAAGAGAATGGATTCGAACTTTGAATGTTTTAAGTAGTGGCATTTTAGGAATTTGAATTTTTTCAAAAATAAGATTGGGAATTTCCTTCATAAGATGACAGCAAAATAATGTGAAATTTAGAGGAGCTATTGTTAAATTTATACATAACTGCACAAATCCATTGATAAGTTTCACTAAGTATTTTAAGCGTTCTGTGCCAGAATTTATTCCGGAATAATTTTTTGATATTGGATTATGTGCAATATAAGAGCATGGATCATTTAAATAACTTGTAGGTTTTTGCATATTACAAGTCTTGCATGGATTGTTTGGCAGAAGTTATGATTCTAGAAGAACGAAAGGGGGATAAAGGAGAAATAAGGTAAGCGAAAATAAGTTGAGGATTGGATAGAATCCAGGAAATATTGTATGAAAAGTTTTTATGTAATTTATTGGGTAGTTCCTTAATGTGAGAGAGCTTTCTTTCTTTTAAGCTCTTGGTAATCTGTCTAAGAGGAATATAAATTAGGGAAGAATAAAAAAGATATAAAGTATGAAATATAGTGTCTACTACTGCTTTTGTGATATTAATAATAGTTTGCCATGTTTTGTGAATCGTTATTTTTGTTTTAGAAAATAATGTGTTGTTTTGAATTTCAAGAGTTTTAGAAAATAATGTGTTGTTTTGAATTTCAAGAGTTTTTTGTTCTTTTCTTTTGAAAAGTAATTCTGCAATTTCTTCTTTATGTATTTCTTGAGCTTTTCTGGAGGGACTGAGGCTAACGATTAGATTTTTTTGTAATAAAGAAAAAATCTTTTTAGTGTAATTTTTGTTTTTGGTTATTTTTTCAGAAATTGTTTGAGGTAATGTTCTTAATGTTTCTATATCTTTATTGCCAAAATAATACTCTGCAGTTCCTTCTATTAATGAAAATGGAAATAATCGAAGCAAGCTGAGAAAACCTTCTCCTAAATATTCCAAGGAATATCTTAAGTGTTCATGGCGATATATTGTAGGTTCTGAAGAGTTAGAGATCTGATCCATATTTTTTCTCCATTTTAAGCATTGCAACATCTTAATTTTTTTTTAATTTTATGTGAATTTTTTTTTGAAAATTTAAAAAAAATTTATAGATAAAGCGGTTGGAAATTTTCTGATTTTTTGAAAATTCTTGGTTAAGAAAGATTTAATGGAATTTTTCTGTTAATCTCTTTAACTAAAGAGATGAATGCTTTAGGCATATGCTTATGGGATTCCAATATTTTGGCACATAGTTCGCTATATTGTTTGGCCGCTGGGAAGTTGTATCTTTTATATGAGAGTATTGCAAGATAGTAGTTGACGATAACATTATCCGAATCCATTTTATGCAGTTTTTTTAGTAATGAATAAGCTTCTTTTTCCTGTGATAATTGTAGATATGTTATAGCTAGTTGGAAAAGCCCCATACGAAAGTAGGGATGTTTTTTTACGATTTTTTTAAGTGCCTTTTGTTTTTCTATAATCGATTCCCTATTATCGTCTACGCTTAAGTAAACGGCCTCTATTCCTTCTTTACCAGTTTTTTCAGAAAGATAGTCTTCGATGATGGAATCTTTACTCATATGATGAGGAGGGATAAAATCTTTGATGGAAGCTAAAAGAGCTTTTCCCTTCTCTTTTTGATTTGTAAATAAATACTGGTATCCTAAGAACATTTTAAGAAGATAATCATTTTTTAGATAGGGTTGTGCTTTTTCATAAAGCTCTTTGGCTGTATTATACTTTTTCTTCATCCAATAAATAGAAGCTTCGTTCATGTAAATGAGGCCGACAACTTCTTTTAGAGTTCTTTTTTCCAAGGCTTTGGTTTCAATCGACAAGTATTCCTCTGACGGAAGATGGATTCCTCGGGCAGTTGTTTCAATATTGATGATGTTATTGTTATTATTATAACGGATGAAAATGTGCCCTGGCGGAGTGATAATTTCAAGAGGGATATTTAGTCTTTGTGCAAGACAAAGATAGAGAGTTGAAACGCCTAAGCAGACTCCTCTTCTTGAATCCATAACGGAAGATAGGAAAGTATAGGTATCGATATCTTTGGCATAGGTCGATTGTGGAGGGAAGCGGAAACGTAAATCAAAAAAGAGGAATTGATTCATTGTTTCGATGATTGTTGGAATAGATGGATTTGGAGGAAGTTTTGCAAGAATATGAATAGCCATTAAATCCAAAGTTGCCTCATAGCTTGCTATTTCTTGTTTGGAGGCTTTTTTGGAAACGAATATGGCTCTAGCTAAATCTAGTTCATTTTCTGGTAGGGCGAGTATTTCCTCTTCTGAATAGAGCTTATGGCCTTTTAATGATTTATGAGGTAGTTGCATGGAAATTTGCTTGATGAATTCGATTTCCTGTTCTGAAAGTATTTTATGATTATTTGTAGATCCATAAGAAATGATATCGATTATTTTATGAATATCTATAGAAGGGATATTGGTTAAAGATTGCTTTTCAAGATGAATCTTTAAGTTTTTCCAGCCTTTTTCAAGTGCTTGTTTTCCTTCAAAGGTTTCTGGATATAGATTGTAAAATGCGAAATATTTGGAGGTGGCATTAGGAGGAATACTTTTATAAAGAGCTTGAAAAGAAGAAGCGTGAAGGAAGTTTATCAAAAGAAAAAAAGGAAGGAAAAATTGTTTCATAATGGCAATTATTTTTTCTTAAAAATAATGGATATTCGGAATAAATTTCATCGATTATTTTTTTTAAGAGATCAATTTTTTAATATAACTTTTGAACTTTTCGTTGCTTGAAAATTCTTCAATGGAAGGACGAAACCTATAAGTCCAGTTTGTAGGTAGGCTGGTTCCAGGTTTATTAATTCTTTCTTCTTCTGGATGATCGGAGACATATTCGTCGATCAGTGCCAGATATTCTTGAAAGGGATTGATATGAAAAAGACTGTTTGTTTTATGGGAGGATTTAAGAATTGAGAAAAGTTGTTTCTTAGTTAATTGAGGGGAGTAATGCCATTCTTTTTCTTTGCAATAGATTTTTGCTTCTCTTTTTTCTTCCATCCACCACTCGGAAAGAGTATCTAAATCATGGGTACCGGTACATGTCATGCTGATTTGTTCATACTCATCGATTGGTTTGAATCCTTTTTTGGATATTTCGAAACGCATGATTTTAGTGCCTGGTATTCCTAGATCCTTGAGGATTTTATAAACTCCTTCGGGAATGAGGCCTAAATCTTCTGCGATGGGAAACATGGAGGTATTGTGGATCATCATCAACAGTTTTTCTTTACCATTTTGCATCCAATAAAAAGGATTTAGAGGAAAGAATTGTCCTTGGGCAGGTGTTTCATTGGGTAAAATGGCAAAAATTCTAAAAAGGCCGACTGCGTGGTCGATTCGGAAAAGATGATAAAAATTTTCTGCAACTTTGAGTCGTTGTTTCCACCAAAAATAATCATTTGTTTTCATTTCTTCCCAATTAAAGAGAGGAAATCCCCAATTCTGTCCATGAGGATTGAATTGATCGGGAGGACATCCAGCAGTATGACTTTGATTAAACTGATCGCGATAATACCAGAGATCAACGCTATCAGGACTGATTAAAATGGGGATATCTCCTTTGATGAAAATTTTTTGATTGGTGGCATATTCTTTTACTTCCATCATTTGAGAGAAACATAGATATTGATAAAAAATATATTGATTGATTTTTTTAGGATATTTTTTTGAAACTTCATTTAAAAGAGACTCTGAAGGATTTTGGTAGGTCTTAGGCCAGTTCTTCCATTTTTTTTGCCCGAATAAGTCTTTGAGTATTCGGAAAACTGCATAAGGTTTGAGCCATGAATGATTCGCGATAAAATTTTTGTATTGAGTGGTGTTTTCGTACTTATGAAAATGGCTTTCAAAAAAAGCTTCTAAAAAATCGAATTTTTTTTCTTTTACTTCCATATAGGATATGCGTTCATATTCGGAGGGGACTTCAAATATCGAGAGTTTTTCTTTTTCAGTGTTTGTTAACGGAAGTTGATGTAAAGAAATATACACGGGATCTAATGCACAAGAAGAAATAGCATTATAAGGACTATTGTCGGGGCCTGTTTCATTAATAGGAAGAAGTTGGATAATATTCATACCAACTTCTTTGCAAAAGTCAATTAACGGGATCAGATCGAGGTATTCTCCAATGCCTGCACTTTTTGTGGTTTTTAAAGAAAAAAGAGGGATGCATATGCCATGATGATGTTTGATTCCGATAGAATTCCAATGCTTATTCATAGCTGTATGTTGTAGGTATTGTGAAATTTTATCTAAAGAAGTCAAAGTTTAATTCCAAAAGGGTTGTCATATGTTTTTTCTTTAAAATTTGAATGGATGGAAGCGATATCATTTGTTTCGATGGCTTTTTTCCATAAGGAAACTTTTTCGATAAATTCTGAGATTTTAATAGTGCAGGCCTCCATATCTAATCTGTTTGTATCAAGTGTTGTAAAGAGGCAAAGCGAAGAGTTTAAAGAGTTGAAAGCAAAAATACTTGTAGCATCCAAATGACTATTTTCTTTAAGGCATTCACGAAATACTTTATCTCGATATTTGCCTGGCGAAATTTCAGAGATAAATGATCCGATAAAGACAAGATGGTTTTCCTCTCCTTCCTCGATATGGATGGTGAAATCATTATCGATAGAAAGAGTGCAGGTATTTAGAGGATCCAAATGCAGAGGGAAATCAATTGCCTCTGATAATTCTTCAATAAATTCAGAAAAAAGGGATTGCATTATTCCTCCTCCTCATTTTCTTCTTCGTCGATTTTATCTTCTAACTCTTCTAGGGTATCGATAAAAGTTTCTAAAAGCTCTTCTTTATGTTTTTCTGATTTATATAGTTTTGGAGATACTTGTCGAATCGCGTCTCTATATTGCATGTAAATGGCTATTTGAGCTGCAATTTCATCGGAAATGCCTAAAAATTGTCCAATGAGTAATATTCGATCGGAAGAAATATAGCGATCTTGTAGAAGTTTCATAAATTCTTGGGAAAGTGATTCAAAGTTAATCAGAGAGGGAAGTGTAAGTCCTGCTTGTCCGAAGAGGGTATGTAAAAGAGGCATGCGGCTATGGAAGAACCTATAAACGCCTAAAATGGCTTGCAAAGAGCGCGTTTCTTCAATTAAGCGGGAAAGCTCACCCCGGCTGATGGAAGGTCCTTTTGCTTTGAGATCTGCTCCTAAAGAATGAAGAAGAAAGTCAATGACAAATTTCATCTGTGCAAAAGGAAACTGTTTGGATAGTTCGTTGAAAAGCTGCATGGCTTTTCTGGGATTTCCTGTAATATCCCGATACATATCTCTTAAGGCAGTAGGGGATCCTAGTCCTTTTTCAGAAAATTCTTGTGATTGTACGCGAATATTTCTTCCTGCAACAACTTCTCTTCGGTATCTTTCTATTAAAAGATCGTGAGCAAGCAATATGCTTTGATGGAGAGATCCTCTGGAGGTTTCTAGAAGATATTCAAAGGCTTCATCAGCTAAAGTATGGTCGGGATAGAATTCGAGCACTTTTTTTAAGATTTCTTCAGGAGAATCTCCTTGCTGAATACTAGATCTTAAAAGAATTAGGATTTTACTTTTGAGTTCGGGATCTTTTTTGGAAAAACGTGTAGCGGCTTCTTCAGATTTTTTGGTTTCTTCGATAGCTTCTTCAACATCTGAATTACTTTGTTTGAGTTCTTTGGCTTCTTTTTTTGAAGATTTTAGTTCTTTGAAATCTTTGAAGTTTCTTTGAATTTGTATGTCTTCAAAATCTGATTGACATTCTTCTGCAAAAGTACCTTTAGCATTGATTTGTTGCAGGCGATGTTGTTCTATTTTTTGTTTTTGTAGATGGATTTCATGCGCGGAGGAAGCTTTTTGCGTCACATTATGAATGGGAGGGATGTAATCCGGCATAAGTTATTCCTATGTTAGTTGAACCCTACCTAAAGGTTGGATTTTGATTTCTGATACGATTTCTTGATAGGAAACAACAGGTAAGTCTGGGAATTCGGATTCGATAAGTTTTCTGGCAAAACGTCTAACATCCATAGCTGTTAAAAGGACAGGGGGCTGACCTCCTGTTGGAGTTGGAGACATTGTATTTCGTAGAGATTGTATGATCATTTGAGTCATATCTGTATCCAAAGCTAAATAAGAGCCTGCTGATGTTTGTTTTACGGCTCCTCGGATAAGATCTTCGATTTCAGGATCAAGTAAATAAACGGATAGAATGGTTCTTCCTTGCGAATATTTATAACTGATATAGCGTTTTAGTGATGATCGGACGTATTCAGTTAAAAGAATGGTATCTTTTTCTGTTTGGGCCCATTCGCTGAGGGATTCTAGGATGGTACGTAGATCCTTAATAGAAATTTGTTCCTGGACAAGCCTTTTGAAGATGTCTGTCATTTTCTGTAGTGGTACAAGTCTTGTGATTTCTTTTATAAGATCAGGGAATGATTTTTCTACAAATTCGAGGATTGCCCTTACTTCTTGAACTCCCATGAACTCTGCGGCATACTTTTTGAAGAATTTAGATAGGTGCAGAATCATCACTTCCATAGGGTTCCAGAATTGAATGCTGGATCTTTTGAGAACAGGGGCATATTTTTCGTCGACCCAGATGACAGGAAGGTTCATTGTTCCCTGTGTTTTGGTGAAAGGAATGTTGTAACGTTTCAAAGTTTCTTCTCTTTCGGAAGTGAGCAGGTGATTCATTAAAACTTTTCCTCTAACAATAGGTACTTCGTTTAAATGGATAGCAAATTCATTTTCTTGAAGTGTAGGAGAGTCTGTTCTAACGTGGACTCCAGGAAATCTGACACCAAGTTCTTGATAAAGGGCGTGTCTCATTTTAGGAACCATTGCGTCGATAAAAGAAACACCTTGTTTGTCTTTTTTGACTTTTTTAGAAAGGCCTTTGCCGATTTCCAGCATGACAGGAAGAGTCAGAGCATAATCTTCTGAAACGCCTCCCGCAACCGAATGGCCTTCAATATCTGTTTCCATTGGTCCAATTCCAGCCATCGCTTTGGACATTTTTTTCTTTGCCGACATCCAAACAACGAATCCAATAGAACCAATTATAGGTGCTAAAACTAAAAAAGGAGCTGCTGGAAAGCCAGGAACACCTGCCATTAAAAGTAAAACAGCGCCTGAAATCATTAAAGCTTTTGGTTGCCCTAATATCTGTTCTGAAATATCGCGTCCTAAGTGGGCATCTTTTTTGTCACTGGAAACTCGTGTCGTGACCATACCGGCAGTGATGGCGATCATAAGGGCTGGAATTTGAGATACAAGACCATCCCCAATGGAAAGAAGGGCGTATGTTTTGGCTGATTGTGCAAGAGTCATACCATGCATCATGACTCCTATGATAAGTCCCCCAATAACGTTGATTACTGTTATGATAATTCCGGCAATAGCATCTCCTTTTACGAATTTCATCGCACCGTCCATTGCTCCATAAAGCTGACTTTCTTTAGTGAGGGCAAGGCGTAACTGCCTTGCTTGTTGGGTGTCGATGATACCAGCTCTTAAATCAGCATCGATACTCATTTGTTTGCCAGGCATCGCATCCAAATTGAAACGTGCGGCAACTTCAGCAACCCTTTCAGCACCTTTGGTAACAACTAAGAATTGGACGATAGTGATGATTAAAAAGATAATACCTCCAACAACATAGTTTCCTCCGACAACGAATTGTCCGAAAGCATGAATGATGTTACCGGCATTGGCATTTAATAGAATTTGACGGGTTGAAGAAATGTTTACGCCTAATCGATAAAGAGTTGTAATCAAAAGAAGGGAGGGAAAAATAGATAAATGCACAGCTTTTTGAATATACAAAGCAACCATCAATAAACAGATGGAAACAGTTAGGTTTACGGTGATCAGTACGTCGATGACATTTGGAGAAACAGGAAAAATTAACATCATCAATATGCTGATAATGACAAAAGCGATCATCAAATCACTAGATTTCATGATAGTGTTAAGCGCTTTATCTCCACCAAGATATTTTGCTATTTTCTCTAAATAATCTTTCATAAATTCTCCAACGTCGTTTTAGGCTTGCTCTCTATTTGTTCTATCCATTTCAATACTTCGGCAACAGCTTTATATGTTTCTTTTGGGATGTAGCTACCGATACTCCCTTGATTGTATAATTGGCGGGCAAGCTCTACATTCCTCATTATAGGAACATTTTCTTTTGTGCCAATGGTAATAATTTTTTCTGCCACTTTATTGATTCCCATGGTTAAAATAACGGGAACTTTTTGTCTTCCTTCTTCAAAACCAATAGCAACTGCAATGTGGGTTGGATTGGTAACAATAGCTTTGGCTCTTCCAGCGGCTGACGGCCCTTCGCTGTAGGCTATTTCCCTAAAGCGTTCCCGGCGTTTTCCTTTAATCTCCGGGTTTCCTTCAGTATCTTTATATTCTTGTTTAACTTCAAATTTTTCCATCATCATTTCTTTAGCAAAGGTTCTTTTTTGATAAAGAAGATCGAAAATAGCAATCGCTAGAAAAAAAATACCTACCTGAATGCTGATCTTTTTTAAAAAGCTTTCTAAAATTAATGCACTTCCGATGACAGGAATTGAAGAAGCTTGAACAACTTCAGGAATGGCTTTCCAAATTGCATAAAAAATGATAATCGCAGCGCCGGTAATTTTGAAAATTGATTTTACAAGTTCGAAAAGTGTTTTCAACTTGAATTTTTGTTTAATACCTTCAACAGGATTTAATTTTTTGAAATTAAATTTCATGGCTTCAAAGGAAAAAACAGGACCGATAATAAGAAAATTAGTAATAACGCCAACACAAGCAACAACTACAACGATTGGAAGACTGACGATAGCAATCACTTGAATGGCTTCAAGAATATAAGCTCCGCCTTGCTGTTCAAGGTTGATGTTACCAGAAATTCTTCTGAGCATTGAAATAATGTAAGTTGAAAGATGATCGTACAAAAATGAAGAAGCAAATAAGGTTCCCATAATGGAAACCACAAAGGTTAGTGCAGAAGGGAAATCTTGTGATTTGGCAACCTGTCCCTTTTTACGTGCATCACGTAATTTTTTAGGGGTTGCCTTTTCGGTTTTTTCAGCCATATTCTTATAAAAAGGTTTTTATTAAAGGCTAGCTGTGATGGAAAAGGATTACATCTCCGTCTTGTACTTCGTATTCTTTTCCTTCCATTCTTGCTTTGCCTGCTTCTTTCGCGCCTACTCTTCCTTTATAATGCATCATGTCATTATAGGAAATAACTTCTGCTCGAATAAAACCTTTTTCGATATCGGAATGAATTTTTCCTGCGGCCTGAGGGGCTTTGGTTCCTTTTTTGATAGTCCAGGCGCGTGTTTCGATTTCTCCTGTAGTGATATAGGTGATAAGGCCTAGAAGTTCGAAAGCTTTGCGGATTAACTTATCTAATCCGGTTTCTTTAAGTCCGACTTCTTTTAAAAACTCCTTGGCTTCTTCGGGGGATAATTGAGCCATTTCTTCTTCCAATTTGGCGCAGATAGGTAATACAGCTGCATCTTCTTTTTCTGCAAAAGCTTTGACTCTTTGAACAAATTCATTATCACCTGTTTGAAGATCTTCTTCCGATATGTTTGCGATATAAAGAACTTTTTTATTCGTGATAAAAGAATAGATCTTATAGAACGAAAGTTCTTCTTTTGTAAGTTCTAATGTTCTAAGAGGTTTTTCATCTTCTAAATGAGCTCTTGCCTTTTGTAAGAATTCAAGAGTAGGAAGAAAAGCTTTATTTCCTTTGGCTTGCTTTTCCATTTTTTGAATATTTTTTTCGACAACTTCTAAATCGGCTAAAATTAATTCTAGATTGATTGTTTCAATGTCATCAATCGGATCGATTTTGCCTTCGACATGGATCACATCATCGTTTTCAAAACATCTTACCACATGCAGTATCGCATCTGTCTGTCTGATGTTGGATAGGAATTTATTGCCAAGGCCTTCGCCTTTTGATGCTCCTTTTACAAGTCCTGCAATATCGGTAAAGGAAACGGTTGCATAGATGATTTTTTGTGAGGAAGACATTTTTTGTAATTCTTGCAGACGGGAGTCGTTTAATTCTACTATGCCGACGTTTGGATCAATAGTACAAAAAGGGTAGTTTTCTGCTGGGATTTGTTTTCGAGTAAGTGCTGTAAAGAGTGTTGATTTTCCAACGTTTGGAAGGCCTACGATTCCGCAAGAAAGTGATGACATACTGAAGTTCCTATCTAATTTAGAACTTATTATGTGTTTTTTCCTTAAAAAATTCAATTATTTTACAAATAGGAATTCATGAGAAATGATAATGGGGCTTTCTTTGAGACGATGAATTTTTCGATGAATAACTTTCTTTTTTTTAAGAAAAATATTTAATATATTTCCAAATATTATCAGGAGAATTTTATGAAAATAAATTTAAGCGTATCAGGGAGAGGAATACCACTTGAAAGACGTCCTATGGATAAAAGGAAAAAAGACATATTGGAAAAAATATGTTATGTGAATGAACGTAATGGAACTGCACACTGTACTCTTAAAGAAGGAGTTCTAAGGGATGAAGTATTAAGACAAATGCAATTATTCATTCAAGCTAGTGGACAGTTGACTCCTCCGCTAAATCCTGAAAGTATACTGGAGCATAGATCTTTTTCAATTATCTAAATTTTTTAAAAAGATTTATTTGATAACAAAGCATTTGCCAGCTTTGTTTCATCATGTTTGATAAGATTACGGATATAGGTCGAGGAAACCGTTATTTGTTTCCATTGGTATAAGGGGATAGCTTCAATAGAAAAGCTTTTCCCTTCTGCATATTTTTTTAAATTATGGATAGAGCCTTCTTGGTTTTTGCCGATTGTGGCATTTTCTCCCAAAACGATTGTTTGAAGATTTGGGAATTTTTGGAGCAATAGATCCAGAAATTCCATATAAGTGAGATTTTGTATTTCCTCTATAAAATTCAAATCTAAACAGTAATGTGTACCCAGTTTTTCTAAAGAAAGTAATTTTTCTGCTTCTTTCATCAGAGGTAGGTGATTTTTATGAGAGCTTTTAAGATGGTTATGAAAGGTGATTATAGCGGTTTTTTCAGCTTTTGTTTTTAAAATTGATAATAGATATTGATGCCCTTTATGAATTCCATCAAAGATGCCAATTGCGATTGCAATAGGTTCATGAATGACAGGGATTGAATTAAGCGTGCGATAAACTTTCATTTTTGATGAGTAAATCAGGGGTGAATTGACTGGAGAAAATTAAATCCTGATCAAGGCAGTCTTTTAAATGAAAGGATCCTGATCGAAGTCGTGTCAGTTTCTGTAGATAAGCACCAACACCCAAAGAATTGCCGATATCATGAGCCAAAGAGCGAATATAGGTGCCTTTGGAGCAGGTGATTTTCAATTCTAAATTTGGGTAGGAATAATCGATTAATTCAATTTGTACTTTGATTTTTTGAGCGGGTCTTTCGACTGTTTGACCTTTTCGAGCTAATTGGTAGAGTTTTTTTCCATTGATTTTTTTCGCTGAATACATTGGAGGAATCTGCTCGATTTCTCCTTGGAATTGTTTGAGAACTTCATTGATTTGCATCTCAGATGGAATTGCATTTGAAATCAAAATTTCAGGAGTTTCAGGATCGAAGCTTTCTGTTTGATAGCCAAGTTTTAGTTCTGCCCAATACTCCTTGTCACATCCCATGAATTGATTGGATAGGGTGGTATATTTTTTTCCAACGAGAAGAACCATCACACCAGATGCGAAAGGATCCAATGTTCCAGCATGACCTATTTTTTTTACATTTAATTTGCGTCTGAGCTCTGAAATGATGCTAAACGAGGTTTTTCCAGGTGTTTTATTGATAAGTAAAACACCTTCAACTGTTGATGTTTCCATTTTAATCGTTTTTGATCTCTTTTAATATTTTTTCAATTTTTTCGAATTGTTCTAAAGATCGATCTAATTTAAATGTTAATTTTGGAAAATAGCGCAAGGATGTTTGTGCTGCAGAATTTACAGCAATAAAACCTGCTGCAGAATTGAGGGCATCAATACTACTTTTTTTAATGGCTTCGTCATTATCCATAATAGAAATAAAGACTTTTGCTTCATGCATATCTTGGGTGATTTCTACTTTTGTTACAGTAAGAAGTTCAGAAATATTTGGATTTCTTACTTTTTTAAAAATCACATCAGAGATGACTTCTTTTAATAGTGAGTTCAGTTTTTCTTGTCTGCGTTTTTGCATAATAACTTTTTTATAGCTCTTGTTTTAAGTATGTAATTTCGAAAGATTCAATCTCATCTCCAATTTCATAATCTGAAAAACCTTGCAGAAGGATACCGCATTCAAGTCCTTTTTGAACTTCTTTAACATCTTCTTTTTCACGTTTGATAGACTGAATTTTCCCTTTCCAAATGATTTCGTTTTTTCGGACAAGTTTTGCCATATGGTTACGGTGGATAGTGCCGGAAACAATCTTACAGCCTGCAATTAGTCCAAGTTGTGAGGATTTGAAAACAGCAATGATTTCAGCTTTTCCTTTAGGTGTTTCTTGCTCGATTTTATCAAGGATATTGACCATTTGTTCTTTGACATCATCAATAATATGATAGATCACATCATGACGAATGGTAGATACTTTGAGTTGTTTTAAAAGAGAATCTGCGTGGGTTTCGATTTGAGTGTGGAATCCAACAATAATAGCATTAGATGCTGCAGCAAGTTCGATATCTGATTCTGAAATTTGTCCAACTGTTTCTGAAATGATATTGAGCTCGACTTTTTTCGATTTAATTTTTAATAGTGAATTTTTCAAAGCTTCCAAAGAACCTTGCACATCAGCTCTTAAGATGAGAGAAAGGGATTTTTTCTTGTCTTGTTTTTGCATTAATGCTTCTAAGGATTTTGGCTTGCTTGATTGAAGTATTCTTCTTTGGTAGCCTTCTTTTCTTCCTTGTGCAAGTTTTCTAGCTTCTTTTTCGCTTTGAACGACGATAAATTCCTGTCCAGCTTCGGCAAGTCCAGAAAGACCTGTAATTCTAACAGGAGTAGAAGGAGGTGCTATTTTAAGAGGATTACCTTTTTCATCATGCATTGTTTTAATGCGACCCCATTTTGCTCCAAAAACAATTGGATCATTTAGTTTTAAAGTTCCGTTTTGAATTAATGCTGTAGCAATAGCTCCAAATCCTTTATGCATTTCAGATTCTAAAATAGTTCCACGAGCTCTGGATTCTGGATTGGCTTTAAGTTCAAGAATTTCTGCTTGGAGAGTGACCATCTCTAAAAGATCAGGTATTCCTTGCTTTGTTAAAGCAGAGCAGTTGACTGTGATGATTTCACCACCCCATGCTTCTGGAAGAAGGTTGTGATCGGATAATTGTCTGTAGATTTTTTCGGTATCATATCCTTCTTTATCACTTTTGTTGATTGCTACAATAATAGGTACTTTAGCTTCTTTTGCTTGAGTTAAAGCTTCGATTGTTTGTTCGCGTATACCTTCATCTCCGGCAATTACTAAAATTACAATATCTGTTGCAGAAGCACCACGCATACGCATTTCTGAAAAGGCTTCGTGTCCAGGGGTGTCTAGAATAGTAATTTGTTGGCCATTGGAATTTGTTGTAAATGCTCCGATATGTTGAGTAATTGCTCCTGCTTCACCCGATGCAATATTGGAGTGTCTAATAGCATCAATAAGGCTTGTTTTTCCATGGTCAACGTGTCCCATGAAAGCAATGATCGGAGGGCGTTGTTTTAGTTGGTTTTCATCAGTTTCATTAATTTCTTCCAAGATCGATTTATTTGTGATTTGAAGTTTTTCTTCTTCTGAAGTATCGATTTCTATTTCGCAGTTGAATTCTTGGCCTAGTAATTGAATTGTTGTTTCATCTGATAGGGAATCATTCAAAGTTACAAGAATTCCTTGTAAAAAGAGTTTGGAAATAAGTTCTGATGCTTTGAGCTTCATAGCTGCTGCTAAATCTTTAATAGTAATTGGACTTTTTACTTTTAAATTTTTAGGACGTGTAACTTCTTGTGTTGGAGTTTGAAAGCCTTTTTTCTTCGCTTTTCGTTTTCTCCACTTTTCATCATCTCCTTCTCTAAGCCCCATTCTGTCACGGGAATCAAAAGATTTGTCGGATGAAGTTTTTTTGCGTGTTGCTTTAAATTCTTTGAATTCTTTGAAAGCAGATTGTTTAGGTGCTGGTTTTGTGGATTTTTCTGTTTGTTCGCTAGTTTCTTTAGTAGGTTGTTTTTGCTCTGGTTGAGTTTCTTGCTTTTTTTCAACTTTTGGTAATAGGGTTTCTTTTTTCTTAATAGGTTCTGTTTTTCTTGGGGTTAGTACAGGTCCAAGTTTTTCTTCTTCTTTTTTCTTTTTCGGTGCAGGTTTTTCTTTTGATAAAGTAGCCTTTTTTTCAGTTTCTTTTTTTGGAGTTTCTTTTTTTATAGGGGAAGATACTTTTTCAACCTTGGTTTCAACCTTTTTCTTGCGAACAACACGCGCTTTAGGTTTTTTTTGTGTTTCTTCAGCATCAATAGGTGGTGTATCTGTTTTCTTTTCTGCAATTTTCTTTTTTCCTGCTGCTGCAAGCTTCAATTTATTCACATTTAATGCTTCAGCAAGTTTAGAATTTTTGACTGAAATTTTTAGGTTTTTAGCCAAGGTTAGTATCCCTTATTTTGATGTTTTTTCAATAATTTTATCTGCTAGGTCTAAGTAATTAACGCCGGGCGCGGAAAATGTGATTTCCTCAGGCGTTGCTTCAATAATTTTGCGGATAGTATCGTATCCTGCGCTGATTAAGCTTTCGTAGATTAATGAATTTAAATTCTGTAATTCTAAAGGCTCGTCGAGTACAGGGTCGTTTGTTTCAGCAATTTCTTTTAATTGTACTGATATTAATTTTTGATGTTCGCTCATTTTTTGTACATCGAATTCAACGTTTAAAAGTTGAGCAATAAGTCTAGCATTCATGCCTCTTTTGCCAATAACGATTGGATAATCTTCATCGCCGACAATAATGCTGATTTTATCATTTGTAGATTTGATTCGTTTGATTTCAATAGGATCTACAGTATTTTGTAAGATTTGAATTGGATCTTCAGAATAAGGAATAACATCGATTTTTTCATTATTCAGTTCTCTGATAATATTTTTAATACGTGTTCCTCTTACTCCAACGCAAGTTCCTACTGGATCAATTTTTGGATCCGAAGATCTTACAAGCATTTTAGTGCGGTATCCGCCTTCTCTTACAATTTTTTCAATTGTAATAATTTCATCGGAAAGTTCAGGGACTTCTTGAATGAATAGTTCTTTGACAAATTCAGGAGCGGATCTTGATAAAATGACTTCAGCGCCTCCTGCATCAGTATCTCTTACGTCAAGTAAAAGTGCTTGTACGCGGTCTCCGACATTATAACGTTCTTCTCTTGGATATTCTCTGTCTGGCATGATTGCTTCAACTTTTCCAAGGTCAACGATCATTGTTCTTCCTCTAAGGAATCTTTTTACTTTTCCTGAGATTATTTCATGGATTCTATGTCTATATTCTTCATAAATTACATCTCTTTCAGCTCCTCGTAATTTTTGAGAAATGACTTGTCTAGCTGTTTGTGCTGCAATTCTTCCAAAATCGTGGGGAGTGATGGAAATTTCGAGAAGCTCGCCGATTTCGCAATCTTCTGCAAGTTCGCGAGCTTCTTCTAAAGAAATTTCTTCAGTAGGATTTTGTACTTTGTCTACAATTTCTTTTTGTACAAAAACATCAATTTCGCCTGTTTTAGGATCTAAATGCACGTCTACTTCACCTACTTCTTTCACGCTTTTGCGTGCAGCTATGCGAAGAGAATCTTTAATCGCATCAATAATAACTTCTCTTTTGATTCCTTTTTCTTTTTCAAGATATTCGAAGATTGCAATTAGATCTTTATTCATAAAATTGATTCCTACTGTTCTTTTTTGTTTGATTTAGAAACGACAATGTCATCGTGGCTGAAATTGTTTCTGTCTACTAAGTGATCTTTTATAGAAAGAGCAATCTTTTTATGCTCAGGATCTAACTTGATTACTTTAGCGGTGACTTGGTCTCCTTTAGAAACAACATCTTCCACTTTTCCAAATGGCTGATCTGAAAGTTCTGTTACGTGAATAAGGGCTTCAATGCCATTTTCAAGTTCGACAAAGATTCCGAATGCAGTGATTTTTGTTACAATACCATTGACTAGTGATCCAACCGGCATTGTTTTTTCAATGCTTTCCCATGGATTACTTGAAAGTTGTTTGATTCCAAGAGTAATCTTTTTGCTTTCTTTATCAACAGATAGAATGGAAGCTTTGACTTTGTCGCCTTTTTTAAGAACTTCAGATGGATGAGAAACTTTTTTGATCCAACTTAGATCTGAAATATGAATTAATCCATCGATTCCAGGTTCAAGTTCTACAAAAGCACCATAGTTAGTAAGGTTTCTAACTTCTGCTTCTACTTCTTGACCTACTGGATATTTTAGATCTACATCTTCCCAAGGATTTCTTTCTGTTTGTTTCATTCCTAAAGAAATTTTTCCTTCTTCTTTTTGAATAGAAAGAACAATTGCTTCAACTTCGTCGCCGATGTTGACCATCTCAGATGGGTCTGTGATGTTTTTTGTCCAAGACATTTCAGAAACGTGGATAAGCCCTTCAATGCCATTTTCTATTTCAATGAATGCACCGTAAGAAACTAAGTTGACAATTTTACCTTTGATTCTTGTTCCTGGTGGGTATTTTTCTTCGATAATAATCCAAGGATTTTCATCTTTTTGTTTTAGACCAAGAGCAACTCTTCCTTTTGCATGGTCGATACTTAGGATCATTACTTCTAGTTCGTCTCCAAGCTGTACCATTTCTGAAGGATGACGTATGCGTTTCCATGTCATGTCAGTGATGTGTAGTAGTCCGTCTAGGCCATCTAAGTCTAGGAAAACACCGAAATCAGTGATATTTTTGACAGTTCCTGTGCATAGATCGCCTTCTTTAAGGTTAGAAAGAATTTCTGCTTTTTTGGAAGCTCTTTCTTCTTCTAAAATTTCTCTTCTAGAAACAACAATATTTTTTCTTTCAATATTGATTTTTAAGATTTTAAATTCGTATGTATGTCCGATGAAATCGTCTAGGTTTTTGATTCGTTTGTTGTCGATTTGAGAACCTGGTAGGAAAGCTTCCATGCCGATGTCGATCATCAAGCCACCTTTAACTTTTCGGATAACTTTACCGCGTACGATGGATCCTTCTGTGCAAGTATTGGTGATATGTTCCCATTGACGGTGTTTTCTTGCTTTTTCGCGGGATAAAATGATTTGACCGTCTGAACCTTCGGTGTTTTCTAAAAATACTTCGATAGATTGGTCTAATTGTAATTCTTCTGGATCAGAAAATTCCGATGTTGGAACCATTCCTTCTGATTTTAATCCTACGTCAATAACTACAAAATCTTTTGTGATTTCTACAATTCTTCCAGTAAGGATTTCTCCGACTTTCATTTGTGAGAGAGAGTTTTCAGTTTCTTCTGTTTCGGTATAATTGAGTAATGATTTGAATTGCTCTGCGTCTTCGGGTTTGAATTGGACGTCATCAAGTGTGATGCTTGTATTCCAATCGTAGGTTTGTTGGTTTATCATGTTAAGGGTTTCTCCTGTTAATAGTTAAAGTAAAAGGTTACCAAACAATCTTCAATAAAAGCAAGATATAAGAGGTTGTTTTTGTACTATATCATCACAGAATTGATAGAGTTTTTTAAAGAATAATTTTTTAATTGGTAGAAATAATTTTAATTAGAAAAATTTTTTTCGTAAGTTTTTTTTCTTTGCTTTTAAAAAATCTTAATTCGATCCTTGTTTTAGTGAAATTTTTTAGCAGGAAATATGTTTGTCTTAAAGTTTGGGGGAGCTGCTGTTGCGACCGTTGAAAGAATTCAAAAAATTGCTGATATTATTATACAACACTATCGAAAGAATCATGAGGTTGTAGTAGTAGTTTCTGCGATGGGCAATACTACAAATGAATTGATTGATTTGGCAAAACAAATTGATCAGAATCCTTCTTCAAGAGAACTAGATATGTTGATTTCAGTTGGAGAAAGAATTTCAATGTCACTTCTTTCAATGGCGTTGAATGCCAAAGGGGTTTCGGCAGTGAGTTTTACAGGTAGCCAGTCTGGGATTATTACGACAATAGATCATACGAATGCTAAAATTATTGATTTACATTTAGCAAGAATTCATGAAGCTATCGCAAAAAAGCAAGTTGTGATTGTAGCTGGATTTCAAGGAGTAAGTTGTCAAAAGGAAATAACAACTCTTGGAAGAGGTGGTTCTGATACTACAGCTGTTGCTTTAGGGATTGGATTAAATGCGGAAAAGGTGATTTTTTATAAGGACGTAGAAGGCTTTTTTGATCAAGATCCAAAACATTGTCCGGATGCAGTTTTTTATCCGAAGCTTACTTACGAGGATGCTTTAAAAATTGTAAAAAAAGGAGCTAAAATTTTACATGAAAGAGCTCTTATTCTTGCTGAAAAAAATCTGATGCCTCTTGAAATTTGTTCTTTTTTGGATTGTAATAAAAAAAAATCTACAAAGATTATAAAAGATATTCCCAAAAAAAACATAAAACCTGTATACGAAATTACTATGTAGTGATTTTTTTGAGGGATTTTTTTTATGAAGATGAAATTAGGCATTTCATCTCATTTTGTTTCTGTTGAAAAACAAGAGCATGTCGCTTATGAAACTGTACGAGATCAGTTATTAAAAGCTATTCTTCCTTCGCATATTTTTCATTCTGATTATTTGGATGAAGGCATGTTTACAGCGTTTATTAATGAATCGCTGCCTCTAGTAAAAACAGATTATGATAGGGAAAAACCTTCTAATATTTCTTTTAAGCTTTTATGTCCTGTACGCGATAATGCCATTCATTTTTTTCAGGAATTGACTTCAAAATGGCTTGTTCCAAATAAAAAATTAAATATTTTAGCTTTATTTGCCATTGATTTTAAGTTTTTTCCCTATGATAGAGAGCAATATACTATTGCTGAAATTGTGTTGGATATTTCTAATTCACGTGATTTTGAAGAAGTTGTAAGAAATCTTAAAGCAATTGAGACAGAAGTAAAGCTTGGTGTCGCTTCAGAATATCAAGCAAATCGAATTATGGAATTTAAAGGTTGTAGTGTAGATCGGAAAACAGCGCTTATACAGCAGAAGATCGGATCTTTGATGCAAACACGGTCCAAGGATTATGGTAAGGGGATTATTTCTCAAATGCAAAAATTTCTGGTCAATTGTAAAGATGAATTTAAATCAGCAAGAGACTATCACCATATTTCCCGAATTATTTCAATTTTGCATTTGATACGTAAAACTTTGATGCAAAAAATTGAAATTATTCCAGATAAGCGACATGTTGTGTTGAAATTTTTTAAAACGAAACTTTTTCAAAATAAAATTGAGCAAAACGTACTGGGAGTAATGGTCGGAATTAATTTGCTTTCTGAGAATGAAGTTTTTGGAAAAAGTCATTTGACAAAAGCAATTAAGAAAATATTTCCTGAAATTGAAGCTGTAGATAATTCTCTTTTTGTTGATAAAAATGCTAAAAGTAATATTCAAACCGTTTACTTGGAAATTATCAAAAAAAATGCACAAGAATTTTCACAAGATGAAGTGAATTCCTTGAAAGAAAAACTGCCACTTCTTTTGAAAAATCATATTGAAAAAAGAGTTTCTAGCGTTTTTATGCCTCCTAATGAAGAGGAGATTGTTAAAAATATTACAGTATTAGCTCGACAATTGAATTTTGTACATGATTTGCCTCAAGTTATTGTAAACTTTGAAAGTCAGTCAAAAGATGAATTGGTTTTTACTGTTATTTTGCTCAGACTTTTAAAAACAAAATCATTACCACTTGTTGAACAATTTGAAAAATCTTTAACAATATTACGCTTTATTCCTGATCGGGTGAAGAAAGTGGGGAATTTAAGAAAAAAATATATTAAAGAGGCGAATGTTTTTCGAGTGGGCCTTTCTTATAAGCATTATTTAAGAGATGATAATGCTATCGATATCAATAAAGCTAGGGCAGATGTGATTTCTCAATTGAATTTAGTGCTTGGAGAAGTGCGTGATTATAATGGTGGTATGATTTTCAAACAAAATGAAGCGTATGAAGAGCTTAAATATCTTTTGAGTGATACTACCGGAGAAAATGCTTTGCTTTTAGAAAAGTTCTTCTATTCGATAGATCCTGTTGAAATGACAGTGGTCCTTTCTAAGGAAGTATTGAAATCAATGTTTTTAATGTTGGTTGGTAGTGTAAAAAAAGTATTGGAGAAAAAGGCCAAGAAGAGAAAGAGTTATTTTTTTAAGAAAGAAGAATCTGCCATTTTTGTTATCATACCGATCTATGATCCTCAGAAAAAAAAGAAATTATTTAATCGATTACAGTCTTTGCCTATGATTTCTTCTTCATTGGTATCTTTTCAGGTTATGCATGAGGATGTTCATTATCAAGGTTATATGTTTTCATCGGATGATGAGGATAAACAACGTAACTTCTTAAAGATGATTCAGCAGGCTCTTGACTTTTGACAAATACCGTTTTATCGTATTGGGTGATTTTTGAAAAAGTGAGCTTATGAAAAAAAATAATTTACAAATCGGTGCTTCGATTCTTTCGGGAGATTTTGGAAATCTTTCCTCAGAAGCAAAACGAATAGAGAAATCTGGAGCGGATTCTATTCATCTTGATATTATGGATGGGCATTTTGTTCCTAATTTAACGATGGGTCCTAAAGCGGTAGCCGCGATTAATCGATCAACAGATATGTTTTTAGATGTTCATTTAATGATGTACAATCCTTTTAATTATATTGAAAAATTTATTGAATCAGGTGCAGATCGTATTATTGTACATTATGAAGCTACGGAAAATTTAGAAGATTGTATCGATTTTGTCCATAGATGTGGAAAAGAGATAGGGATTTCCATTAATCCTGAAACTCCGGAGTCTGCAGTGATTCCTTATTTATCCAAATGCGATATGATTTTGGTTATGTCGGTAGATCCTGGATTTGCAGGACAGAAGTTTTTGCCATCTGCGATTGAAAAAATTCAAAATTTACGCATGATTTGTAATAAATATGGCATTTCTAAAAATGGAAAAATTTCCAAAGATGCGTCAGCAAAACCTTTTGATATTCAGGTTGATGGAGGAATCGATTTGGAAACAGGTAAGTTGTGTGTAGAGGCAGGCGCAAATTATCTTGTTTCAGGTTCTTTTTTATTTAAGCACTCTTCTTTAAATGAGGGAGTAACAAATTTAAGAGCTGTGAATGGATAGGAAAAAAGTTGTTGTTATTGGAGGGGGAACCGGAAATTTTGTAGTCTTAAATGGCTTGAAAAATTATGACGTGTCTCTTTCAGCAATAGTATCTATGGCTGATAATGGCGGTAGTACAGGGATTTTGCGGGATGAGCTTGGAGTTTTACCTCCTGGAGATGTGAGGCAGTGTCTTGTGGCATTGTCCAATTCTACAATTCTTATGAGAAGTTTGATTAATTATCGTTTTGAAAAGGGTAATTTAAAAGGTCACAGTTTTGGAAATTTACTTTTGTCTGCACTTGAAAAAGTTACTGGAAGTTTTGAAACGGCTGTTGAAGAAGCTGGAAAAATTCTAGCTATTAAAGGAAATGTCATTCCTGTTACAACGAATCGCGTTCATTTAAAAATGATTCTGAATAATCGTAAAATCTTGGAAGATGAGGAAGAAATCTATCTTTCTAAAGAAATCGATCAGGGTGTTAAAAGTATTTATTTAGAGCCCTATCCTAAAGTTAATCCTCATGTGTTAACTGCTATTAGAGATGCTGATTTAATCGTAATAGGGCCTGGAGGAATGTATACTTCTATCATTCCGAATTTATTGGTCGAAGGTGTTGTGAAGGCACTTAAAAAGACAAAGGCTAAAAAAGTTTTTGTTGTAAATTTGATGAATCGTATAGGGCAAACTACTGGATATAAATTAAGTGATAATTTAAAGGTTCTGTCTCCCTATTTTGAGGATGGTTTTTTTGATTATATTCTTATGAATAAAACCAATCCTCCTGAAGAACTTTTGCAGATGTATTCTGAAGAAGGAGAAATCATTGAAAATGATATGGATGATCCTAGAATTATTATGGCGGATCTTTTAGGCGCTTTGGAAAAAATGAAAAAAAATGATTTATTAAAACGAAATTTAATCCGACATGATTCGGAAAAACTAGCAAAAGAGTTAATGAAAATTGTGCATAATTTTTGACTTAGATGATACTTTAATTACTACGACGAGAGACTTGATTCATTCAAGATTTTTGAGAATTTCTAAGCTTGTAGAAAGCCAAAGTGCATTCTCCTCTATTTATCCAATTTTACTTCAATATAATAAATTATATAAATCGTCCAAAGATGCTTTGAAAAAGTTTTTTGAATCTTATCCTCATTTGCGAAATTTTCAAAAAAGTGCCTATGCTATTTTAGAACAGGATCTTTTAAGCGATGAAAATATTCATATGATGAAGGGAGCCGATAAGCTTTTATTGCAACTAAGGAATGAATATGAGCTCTATATCGTTTCCTATGGTAAAAAAAGATTTCAATTTCAAAAAATGAAAAAGGCTGGCGTGGATACTTCTTTATTTATTAAAATTGAAATAACTGAAAATCCAAATAAGTTAGAAGCATATCAAACAATTTTAAAAAATAAGCATGTGGCAAGTGAATGCATAGCGGTAGGAGATCGGATGAGGGATTTATTTCCAGCTAATGCCTTGGGTATGAAAACAATTCATATTAGACAAGGAAGAGGTGAATTCGAAAAATGTGAGGATTTTGTAGATTTCTCTATTGATTCTATCGAAGAACTATGTGATTGTTTAAAGAATATAAAAAAGGGCTGAATAAATGAGCAAAAATAATCAAATTATTCCTGGAATGACGATTGTTCTAAATAACAAAGTATATCGTGTAGAAACAGCAACGAAAGTGAAAGTTCCAAAAGGAACGCCTTTTATCAAAACAAAATTGAGAGATCTAGTCACAGATAAAGTGATTGAAAAAAATTTTACTCCGAATCAGGAAATAGAGGAAGTATCATTAAAAGAGCATATTTTAGAGTATTTATATCCTGAAGGTAAACAGTATCTCTTTTTAGATATCAATAATTTGGAACAAGTAATGGTTGCTCCAAAAATCTTGAGTGAAAAAATTGATTTTTTAAAAGAGGGAACTCAGGTTAAGGCAATGTTTTATGGAGATTCTATTTTTGCTGTGGAATTGCCACAGTTTTTAGAGCTTATGGTAATCAAAACCGGTTCTACAATTGATAGTCCAGTTGGAGGAACATCAAAAAAAGCAATATTAGAAACTGGTGCAGAAATCGAGGTTCCATTATTTATTGAAGTTGGAGATATTCTTAAAATTGATACGAATTCTCATGAATTTATTCAAAGAGTTTAATAAAGGAAGGTAAAGTGTCTATAGACGAAACAAAAAAGTTGATAGAACTGCTCGAAAAAAGCAATTTAAGAAAATTGCTATATTCTAAAGGGGATTTCTCTTTGGAGATTGAAAAAGAGGGCATGTATTATGAAAGGCCCATTCAGGCTATGATGCCTGCTACTTATCCAATGGCTGAAGAATCAAAACCAGCTGTGCTTGGAAAAACTATTGATTCACCGATGGTGGGAACTTTCTATTCTTCGCCAGCTCCGGATCAACCTCCTTTTGTTCAAGAAGGGGATCAAGTTCAGTCTGATACAGTTGTATGTATTATTGAAGCGATGAAAGTGATGAATGAAGTCAAAGCGGGTACTTGCGGTACTATCAAAAAAATACTGGTAGAAAATGCAGAACCAGTAGAATTCGGAACTAATTTATTTATAATTGAGTAGGTAATTATGAAGGTGTTGATTGCAAATAGAGGGGAAATTGCTGTCCGTGTCATTAGAGCTTGTCACGATTTAGGTCTTTCGACTGTCGCAGTTTATTCGACTGCCGATTCCCAATCCTTGCATGTCTTATTAGCGGATGAGGCTGTTTGCATCGGTCCTCCTTCATCACTTGAATCGTATCTCAAAATTCCAAGTGTTTTGTCCGCTTCTGAAATGACAGGTGCTGATGCGATTCATCCTGGATATGGTTTTTTGGCGGAAAGAGCTAATTTTGCAGCTATCTGTGAAAGATGCGAAATCGAATTTATAGGTCCTCATTACAAGGCTATTGAAAAATTGGGGGATAAAGCCCAGGCGAAAAGTATTGCTAAGAAAGCTAATTGTCCTGTTATTCCAGGATCGGATGGAATTATTCCATCTCTAGAAGAGGGTCTTAAAGAAGCTAAAAAAATAGGTTATCCTTTATTTATTAAAGCTACAGCAGGTGGTGGTGGTAAAGGGATTAGGATTGCTCAAAGTGAAAGTGATTTTAAAGCCCAGTTTATTGCAGCTCAGCAAGAGGCTAAGGCGAACTTTAATTGTGGCGATGTTTATTTAGAAAAGATGATTTTGAATCCTAGACATATTGAAGTGCAGATTATGGGAGATAAGCATGGCAATTATGTGCATTTAGGGGAAAGGGATTGTTCAATACAAAGAAGAAGACAAAAATTAATTGAAGAAGCTCCGAGTCCGATTATAGATCCATCTTTACGTCAGAAGATGGGACAAGCAGCTGTTAATCTTGCAAAAGAGGCAGGTTATTATTCTGTAGGTACAGTGGAATTTTTGCTCGATGAAAATCATAACTTCTATTTTATGGAAATGAATACCCGTATTCAAGTAGAGCATACCGTTACAGAAGAACTTACAGGGGTGGATCTTGTAAAAGAACAACTTCGTATTGCGATGGGACATAAGCTTTCGGTATCGCAAGAGGATATAAATTTTAAAGGGCATGTGTTAGAATTTAGGATCAATGCTGAAGATTTTGAAAATGATTTTAGGCCATCTCCTGGTAAGATCGAATATTACGTTACTCCCGGAGGACCTAATGTTCGTATTGATAGCGCTTGTTATAGCGGGTATGTAATTCCTCCTTATTATGATTCTTTAATTGCTAAATTGATTGTTAGAGGTTCTACTCGTAAAGAGGCGATAGATATAGCGAAGAGGGCTTTGAATGAATTTCATATTTCAGGTGTTAAATCGACTATTCCTTTCCATCAATTTATGCTTGAGGATCAGAATTTCTTAAATAATGATTATAATTTGGATTATGTAGATCTTTTACTTGCTAAACGCAAACAGTCATAAATGAAGATGGAAAATTGGACAAAACTTTATTCGTTTGAAGAAATACAGAAAAAAATTGCGATTTATACGCAAAAGTTAAACGAACAAAAAAAAGGCGAAGAACTTGTTCTCGTAGTTGTTTTGAAAGGGGCAGTTTGTTTTGCTGTTGATTTAATGAGAAATCTTCAAGATCCTGTTTCCATGCAATTTATCAAAGTATCCAGTTATGAGGGTTTGTCCCAAAAAGATTTAAAGGTTGAGTCTTTAGGGAATTTGAATATAGAAAATAAGCATGTGTTAATTGTTGAAGATATTTGTGATACTGGTAAAACTCTAAGTTTTATCTACGCGTCATTAAAAAGACAAAAACCCAAAACTCTTCGCACTATTTGTCTTCTGAATAATTTAAAAAATCGTCAAACAGATTTCACTCCCGATGATGTTTTATTTGAGCTTAATGGTGAATTTGTTGTCGGTTACGGATTAGATCTTTATGAGCATTATCGTGGTTTGAAAGATCTATTTGTTATAAAAAAATGAAGGCTGTCATATTAGCTGGAGGAGAAGGTTCCAGGCTTTATCCTTTTACAAAAGTTTTTTCAAAACATCTTTTGCCTATTTATAATCAGCCAATGATTTGTTATTCAATAGAGCTTTGTTTGAAAGCAGGTGTCAAAAAGCTTTTGATAATTGGGAAAGACCAGGATGTTTTTCATTATAAGCTTTTATTAAATAACAAATATCCTCAAATATCTATTGAATATGCAGTGCAGGATATGCCAAAAGGTATTGCAGAAGGGATTATTCTTTCTGAAAACTTCATTTGTAATGATCGTTTTATTTTTTTACTCGGAGACAACCTTTTTGGTGATCCTTGTTTTGTAAACCATTTAAAAAAGGCTTATAAGAACAATAGGGGAGCTACTTTATTTTCTGTATCAGTTGACAATCCACAGGAATTTGGTGTGTTAAGCATGGATGACAAAAATAATGTGAAACAAATTATTGAAAAACCTTCATCATTTATTTCTTCTTGGATAGCTACAGGACTTTATATTTATGAAGCAGATGTGATTCAAAAAGCTAAATCCTTAAATCCTTCAAGTAGGGGGGAATTGGAGATTACGGATTTGAATAATCTTTTTATAAAAAATAATGAGCTTCAAGTGGAATTTTTGGAAGATTCTGTCGGATGGTTTGATCTTGGAAGTTTTGAATCTATTAAAAAAGCACATCATTATTTACATAAGCAAAATTGCTTTGTGAGTCATTAGAAATTTTCTTTTTCCAAGGATTTTTTACAGCAATGTCTAACTATCTCATCAACTACAAAGTCAATGTCATCAGTTAACTTGAAAAGAGAAAGATCTTCTTTTGTAAGCATTCCTTTTTTAGCTGCAGTATTTTGTAGAAATTCTATTAGTGGTTTCCAATAATTTTTTCCGATTAAGTAGACGGGAAAAGATTGTATTTTCTCTGTTTGAATTAAGGTGAGCGCTTCGAAAAGTTCATCTAATGTGCCATATCCTCCGGGAAAAACAATGAATGCTTTAGCATATTTAACGAACATAACTTTTCTTACAAAAAAATATCTGAAATGCAGTTCGTATTTTTTATCAATAAAGGAGTTAGGTGTTTCTTTGGGTAAGTCGATGCAAAGGCCACAAGAAGCTCCTTTGGCTTTTTTTGCTCCTTTATTTGCAGCTTCCATAATCCCAAAACTTCCGCCCGTGATAATACTGAGTTTTCTTTTTGCAAGTTTTTCTGCTAAATCCATTGCAAGATTGTAATATTTTTTGCTTTTTGGATTTTTTACAGAAGAACCGAAGAAAGCAACGGAATTACCTAATGTTGTCATGGCTTCAAAGCCTTCAACAAATTCAGCTAAAATT
The DNA here is from genome assembly GCA_035447625.1 of Chlamydiales bacterium. GTDB lineage: Bacteria > Chlamydiota > Chlamydiia > Chlamydiales > SM23-39 > DAOTHK01. The sequence continues at coordinate 1,104 of DAOTHK010000002.1, read as the reverse complement.
CTAAAAATTCTCCAGGGATCTTGAGAAAATTCTGAGTTATTCTGAGTCTGTTGTAAGATCTTTTCTTCTGTTTCTTTTTTTTCTTTTTTGTGAGATTTTGCTGATTTCTTTTCCATAAGCGACCTCTAAAAGATTTTCGACCACAATAAATGCTTTGGGGTCTTCTCTTAACACTAAACCTTTTAAATCAGCTAAGTCAAGTCTTTCTACAATTACAAATAAAATCTCTTTATTTTCTCCTGAAAAGCCACCAATACTGGGGATGATGGTAAGTCCAAGTCCAAGTTCATGCATGATAAGGCTTTTGACTTTTTTGGGATTGGTTGTGACGATTAAAACAGATTTAACTTCATCCAGACCAGCAATCACAATATCGATCATTTTAAAAGCAACTGTATAGGCCATCAAAGATTTTAAGGCGCTATGCCAATCTGAAAAGATCCATCCGTAAGCTGTGAAAATGAATATGTTAATGAATAATACAATTTGACCTACAGTGAAGCCAAGTCGTCTGTTTAAGATGATTGCCATGATTTCTGTTCCATCTGTACAACCACCATATTTAATCATCAGACCAACGCCAAGTCCCAGCAAAGCTCCGCCTATGACGATGATTTCAATAGCTTCGCCATGAAAATGGGGAACGTCTTTGGTAAGAGTTAAAAATAAAGCAAAGAAAGCGACCGCCATCATCATTTGGATAACAAAGGATTTTCGGATATGTTTGTAGGCTAAATAAATGAAAGGAGCGTTAATCAAAATTAAGAATAGGGAGATATAATTATCGCCAAAGACTCTACCCATGATCAAAGAAATACCAATCACACCACCATCAATCAAAGCATTAGGGTATAGGAAAACTCGGATTGAAATAGCTGCTAAGAAGGTGCCTAATGCAATGCCAATATTATTTAAAATAATTGTTCTTAAAGGTTTGGGTTTAAGTTTGACCATGATTTACCAATCCATGCTTTATGATTACGTAATAAGAATATCTTGAAAAGAGGTTAGAATTCCATAAAAAAAAGAGCCGTTTTAGAAACGGCTCTTCGCGAGAGAGGGGACTCGAACCCCCAACATCCGGCATGACAGGCCGGTGCTCTA
>DAOTHK010000001.1:0-35683 GCA_035447625.1 Chlamydiales bacterium | reverse complement strand
GGAAACAACCTTTGGTATTCTTCTCTTGGCAAATATTTTCCAGCAATTTTTCCCCGAATATGATAATTATCTTCTTTAGAAAGTTCTGAGTATTGGTTCAACCAAAGTTCAAAACTATAAAAATTATAATGAGGTAATATTTTTTCCTGATTGATCTTAGAAATATATTCAATTACAGGATAAAGCAAAAAACAAGGATCTTTTTCTTGTTTGATGAATGTTAATAATTTTTTATTAACAACATCATGCTTTTCAAAATCACTCAATTGAAGAAATTCATCTGTTTTAAAAAAATTAAAGACTTGATCTAAACCCGAAAAAGAATTTTTCTCTATAGAAAATTCACTTAAATAACTTTCTTGAATTGCCACACATATCCTCTGACTTTAAACAAAGAATACGGATTGAGCAGGACTCGAACCTGCGACCGTCCGCTTAGAAGGCGGATGCTCTATCCAACTGAGCTATCAATCCATATTAAGGACATGTTATACTCTATGCAATCAATATTGCAAGCGTAAATTAAGTTAAAATCATAGAGATTCGATGTTTTTTTTTCAAAGAAAAAACTTATAAAATAAAGAACTTCTATCTCAGAAAGCTACAAAATCAAATTCCATACTCTTTCAAGCAACATTCTTCAGGATCTTTTTCTAAATAAAAGTCATAAGGATGAAGACCTAAACAATGAAGCTCTCTTTCATCAATATTAAATTTCTGCTTCCTGTGAGTATGTCCTTTAAAATAAAACCTAATATCCAAATTCTCAGTTTTCAAACTCATAAATTTCATATATGCAGCTACCAGTTCAGGATCTACTCTTAAGTCTCCTCCCCTTGCAACACAACCAAAATCCCATAATTTTTGAGGATCAGCTTCTTTCTCCACCTCTTCTAATAACCGAAAATCACCCAACTGCCAAAATTTTTCTTTTGATCTTTGCGAAAAGAACTCTTGAAAGGAAGAATCTGAATTGCGCCATAATTCATAAAACGTTAAAGCTATTAAAAACCCCTTCAAGTCATCGTCGGTTGAATAATAGCGATTATCAATTCTGCATGCCTGAAAAAAAATACGAAAATTATTTTTTTCATCGTCTGTCAATTCTCGATAAAAACACTGATCAAAAGCCAATCGAAGTTGCAGATCTTGTCTATATTGAGCAAGAGCACTTGAAACTCCTTCTATTCCACTTAACAGGTCCAAATAATGAGAAGATGATTCATCAGAAAAAGCAAGATCAATATCAAAAGAAATATCCACTGAACCATGCGACACCAACATATAAGTTCCCTGAAATCCCAACAAACAGGAAAGAGGAAGGTTTTGATACATTCTATCCAAATAACGCTTTATCATCATATCATCATAGTAGTGAGATAAATGACCGATTGAACCACGACGATATTTTCTCATCATCGCTTCACCAAATCCAACATCTTCATGATTTCCCCTTACATGATAACATTTGCATTATTCTCTCTAAAAAATCCCATAAGAAGGTAAAGCAAAGACCATGGAGAGCCCCCATCACCATAATCTCCTAAAAAAAGGAAAATAGTATTTTCACAAAACTCCGACTTCAATCGAAAGTTTTCATCTAAAACACCTTCTCTTTGTAGCTTCCTCAAAAGGTTATATAAATCCCAAATATGTCCATGAAGATCAGAAAGCATGATAATTCTTGAAGAGTTTTCTAAATCTATTTTTTTCATTAATGGAAGACCAGTCTCTTTATGAATATACACTTGTTGATGATATTTCCCTTCAATGCTCTCAAGCCCCTCTATTCCTTCCCTTGAAGAACTTACAGCTTCAAAATAACCTACAGTTCCTCTAAGCATTTTTTTTAAAAGATCAGGATTCACTAAGTCATCATAAATTTTTACAGATTCAAATTGATGGCATAAAGCAATTCTTCCCATAATCTGACGTACGGATTCTACACTTTTACTAGCCAAGACAGACTCTCTTAAATTCACAATTTTTTGAAAAAGCGATTCAATCTCATCGTACTTTTGAAGCATTCTATTAGAAAATTCAGAGGATTCCACAGGTTCGCAAGATGAAAAACCACTGACACCTGAACATCTTAATGGAACTTCGACTACACTATATAATTAACCTATCGATTACTATTATAATTAAATTATAATATATATTTAATAAAAAATAAATTAATATATTTACAAAGGAATATAAACAAAATTATTTATACAAAAACTAACACACAACTAATTAATATTGTATAGCTTAACGAATTCATTATTCAATAAAAGGCACAAAACCTGCAAACCCAGGATTATCACAATGAAAAAAAGCCCAGTCAGCCAGGGACTCTTGCATAATCAGTTCCGCACATCCTTTCTCAGCCATAACAACTATTCTCATCCCCTCAAACATTTCATATGCAGGCACATGCGTATGTCCCGTTATGTAGCCTATCACTTCCTGTTCTTCAATCCCCCTCGATGATCTAACACCATCCGACATAGAATCCCTTGTGCTCATTAGACGTAAATAGAGCCTTATTAACCGTATGTCTGCAATAAAAGTCTGCCCTCTATATGAGTTACCTATCCCTAAAATTGATCCTGTTCGATTATTTAAAATTAATCTTTTTGAATGCAAATCCGAAAACAAATCACCCCAAAGCCAAAACAACTCATCCCTTTGAAAACTTTCTGTTTCATATTCTTCAATAATTCCCATATATGAAGAATTTGCCGAAGACAAACACCAAGCATCCAAAAGACGATAAATTGCTTGATCTGAATAATATTTACGTTCAAATCCAATCTTTTTAAGCTTTTCACGAATATCAAATAGAACCTTTGAAGAAATACTCCTGGAATCAATTGCTTGAATAAAATCAGGGGTTTTACGACTCACTCTTATTGGATACATTCTAGACAGTACCCGTTTAAATTCCCTAAAGCAACGATGAGTAATAATTTCCGTATGACTGATAGAGCTATGAGGAAAAATCCCTTTTTCAAGAATATCAAATTTATAATCTACAGTTCCATGGGATGCCAAAACATATTTCCCATTAAATCCAAGTAAACAAGACAAAAATAATCGATCATAAAACGATTGAAGCAACTGAGAAAAATCTGGATCTGAATAATATGACAATTCCTCATAACAGGAAAATTTTTCTTGTCTTTGAAGAGATTTAGTTAAAAGCAACTGATAATAAGCCTTACTATACCCCACATTATCATGATTGCCTTTCAACAAAGTGACATATTCAAAATTTTCTTTTACAAAAAGTAAAAGCACATAAAGAAAAATCCAATGATGGGGCCTATCCCCGTAATCTCCTAAAAATAAAAAATGAACAGGTATCGATTCTTTAACATGATAATTTTTATCTAAAAGCCCTTTTTTTCTCCATTTCTTAAATTTTGCCAACAAGCCTTCTATCCCAGAATGTGGATCTGAAAGAATCTGTATTATCATCGATTGATTAAAACAAAGTCTTTTCATAATTATTTGTTCATGATCCCCTCTTAAATTATGAATTTCAGCAAAATTAGTTTCATAACTATCCAAATCATTAAAGCAATCCATTCTATCGATCAAGTCACGCAAAACCCGCGATAATTTATCATGATCAACTAATCCATCTATCGGTTGATTTATTTTCCCTGAAGAGCGAATAGCTTTTATCGTACGCCTTAATAGAAACCCTGCATCTATTTCAGGCAAGGTTATTCTCTCGCATACTTGCGAAACCCTAGAATCAATATCATCAGTTAATGATAAATCTTCTCTACGATCAATTAGAGGTAAAATAGGGGGAGGCGAAACTACTTGAACACATCCACTAGCACTCATAAAAAGCATCTTTTTTAAATAATGACCAAAAATTTTAACCCAATAAGAAAAAAAACAAAACAGAAATACATCTATTGCTTTTTCCACCTTCTTTCCCTATATTGTTTCAAACAAAAAGCTCATTCTTACTATGAAGAAAATTAAAGTTATTCTTATAGGAATTTCAGGAAAAATGGGACAGGCCATTCAACAATGCTCCAACGATTTCCATGAAATTCAAATTTTAGGAGGCTTTAACCACTTAGAATTTGTTTCTTATGACAAAGATCTTTCACAAGAACAATGTTTATTAATAACAGATGTTATCATTGATTTTTCTTCGCCTTACTCATTACCGACATATTTACCTTTAGCGGAAAAACTTCAAATACCTATTGTTATCGGAACCACAAACTATACATCAAATCAGATAGAGATAATAAAAAAAGCTTCAAAGGCCCTCCCCATATTTTACGCTTCAAATTTCAGCATCGGTATTGCCATTTTGAAAAAACTCACTAAAATCATTTGTCATGATTTTGAAAATGCTCACATCCTCCTGAAAGAAGCTCATCATAGACATAAAAAAGACGCACCATCTGGAACTGCCAAAGACCTTATCTCAATAATAAATAAGGACCATCAACAATTAGACATTTCAACCCTTAGGGCAGGCTCTATTATTGGAGAACACTCTCTTCGATTTGTTACCGATGAAGAAGAACTTTATATCGCTCATAAAGCACATTCTCGCAACGTTTTTGCAAAAGGAGCCATCAAAGCAGCTCTATTTATTTATAAACAACAAAATGGCCTTTATTCCATGGAAGATTTACTTAAGGAGACAATATGAAAACAATCAAACAAGACAATCTTATTATCGGAGATCACACACATCCTTTAACAATTATCAGTGGCCCCTGCGTTATCGAAAATAAAGAACATGCAATGTCATGCGCAAAACAACTCAAACAAATGTTTTCTCCCTATCCCTTCCAATATATTTTCAAAGCAAGTTTTGATAAAGCCAACCGCTCTTCTATTGAATCTTTTAGAGGACCGGGGCTTAAAGAAGGCCTTGAAATCCTTCAAGCAATCAAAAAAGAACTGAACCTTCCTATCTTAACAGATATCCACACCCCTGAACAAGCAGAGCTTGCCTCACAGGTTTGCGATATTATTCAAATCCCTGCTTTTTTATGCCGTCAAACAGATCTTTTAGTAGCTGCAGGAAAAACAGGTAAAATCGTTAATATCAAAAAAGGTCAATTTGTTGCACCGCATGATATGAAAAATGCTATCGATAAAATTTTATCCACTGGCAATGATAAAATTTTATTAACAGAACGAGGAACAATGTTTGGTTATAACAATCTTGTCGTCGACATGCGCTCTTTTCCTATTATGAATAGTCTCGGATTCCCCACATGTATGGACGCTTCTCACTCCATCCAATTACCTGGAGGACTTGGTAATATTTCTGGAGGAAATCGTGAATTCATCCCAACGCTTACGAAAGCTGCCATTGCCTCTGGATGTAATGCCCTTTTTATTGAATCACACCCTTGTCCTTCAAAAGCTCTATGCGATAGCGCTTCTGTAATGGATTTTAAAGATTTACAAAAGCTTTTAAAAGAATTAGATTTATTATATCCTATAATGCAAAAAATTTACGTTAATGGCTAAAAAAACCCTTATTGTATTCTATATTATTTCGCTATTACTTTGTTTTTCCATCGTTCAATTATTTTGGGGAGTCAATACTCAAACGATTCACGATTATAATACTTTAGTTTACAATAAGGAAAAATCGGAAAAATCTCCTAAGCAGCAAACAATTAATCAATATCGTCAAAATGTCCAAAAAGACATCTATGCAGCCAACGAGCACTCAAGACTTCATCATACTTTAAAATCAAAAAATTCCTTTTTATCCATTGCGCAAAAAAATGAAAAAATAGACCTACAAGAAAACCTTTCTGACTTTTTTTGCATCATTCAGGAAAGCTCCGATATCCATCAAGTTAAGTTCATCACGGCAGAAAAAGGAACATATTCCTTTCCTTCACAAAAGTTTTATTGTGAAAATATTTTTTTAGAATTTTATAAAGTTCCTGAAAAAGAGCTTCTTCCTCAATTCCAATCCTTCTCTCCTTTTTTAAAAGGATCCGCAAAAGACCTTTCCTTCAAACTTTCAAAAAAAGTGCCTGAATTTGAAGCATCTAATTTTAAAGCTTTTCTAAATACGGAGGAAAAAAATGATTAAAAAAATATTTTTTCTTCTCCTTCTTTTTACAAGCGCTTTCGCAGAAGAGTCTTTTCTATCAGCAAACAAAGTATATTTCAAAAATGACAGACTGAAACTTCAGGATTCTTTCACATTAAAATATCCTTCATTTTCAATATCCGCCACCGAAGCTGATGTTGAGAAACTTTCTTTAAAAGAACTTTCTCAATTTTCATCTCTACATTTAAAAAATCATATTGATTTTCAATCCGATCTTTTTGGCCGTATCACAGCAGATGAAGCATTCATTGACAACGAAAAAAGCTATATTGAATTTCAAAGCCAAGATCATATTCTTTTTAATTCAAAATTAATTAAAGTCCCTTTGCAAGCAAAAGCAAAAAAAGCCAGCCTTTTTTTCAAAAACAACATCGATATTCAAAAATTTAAAGAAAGCCAACTTGATTCCATTCATCTAAACGAGGAAGTCTGTCTAGAATACGACAGTAAATATCAAGCTTATGGACATACAGCGAATTATACCATTGAAAAAAACCGCAATAACATCTTTCAATTGCTGCCAAAAGAAAATGAAAGATGTTTATTAAAATATGAAAACGATCTTTTAACTGCCTCTGAAATCCTTTTTAATACAGAACTTGCCCTGATTCAAATGCAAAAACCTCAAGGAAAAATCTGCTATAACAATACCCCCATCGAATTCGAAGCCACTAATTTAATTTATGATGATCTTAAGCAATACTTTTCATTAACAAAAGAGGCTTCCATTAAAACACCTCTTGGCAAACTCTCTTCAGATGCCATTGAAATTTTTCAAAAACGTTTCATGAATCAAAAAGTTTTAAAAAAAATCATCCTAAGAGGAACAAATCATTTCGAAGGAACCCAAGACCATGATTTTAAAATAGAATGTGAAGGTCTCATCGATATCGATCATGAGAAAAAAATGCTTACAGCTTCAAGCTTTTTAAGGGAAAATGAAAAAAAACCAATCATTTATGAAGATGCACAAATGAAATTATTTGCAGAAGAAGGTTACTTAACCTACTCAATGGTAGACAATAAAACGCAAGTTCAACAAATCACAATGAATAAAAACATTAAGATAATTTTGCATAGCGAAAAAGGAAATACAGGTTACGGCATTGCAGATAAAATCACCTATTCCCCTCAAAAAAAATCCATGATTCTACACTCTTTTCCAGATAATAAAGTTTTATTCTGGCAAGACGACCATGGGCTAAAGCTTAGCGCCAATGAAATAGAAATTTCTTTTAATCAAGGCGAAAAAAAACCTGAGATTAAAGGAATTGGAAAAGTACGTTTTTCTTTTGACTTATCGGAAGAACAACTTCTCCATAATATTTTTTCAAAATACCTAGAGATGCAATATGAATAACACACCCATTTTATCGATCAAAAACCTACATAAAACCTATGGCAAAAAGCCGGTTGTAAAAGATCTCTCTTTTGACGTTTTCCCAGGAGAAGTTGTCGGATTAATCGGCCCCAATGGAGCCGGAAAAACAACTTCTTTTTATATGACTATCGGCTTAATAAAACCGGATAAAGGATCCATTTTCTTCAATGAAGAAAATATCACATCCCTTCCCATTCATAAAAGGGCCTTAAAAGGGCTTGGCTATCTCGCTCAGGAACCTTCAATTTTTCGCTCTTTGACAGTAGAACAAAATATCAACTGCATTTTAGAAACTCTAGACCTTCCTAAAAAACAGCAAAAAGAAGAATTAGAAAAACTTCTCAGCGAACTTAATTTAACTCATCTAAGAAACAAAAATTCACAAGCTCTTTCAGGCGGAGAGCGCAGAAGACTTGAAATCACACGTGCTTTAGTACGAAATCCTTCCCTGCTCTTATTAGATGAACCATTTGCCAATATTGATCCTCTTGCAATTGAAGATGTAAAAAAGCTCATTTTACATTTAAAAGAAAAAGGCATCAGTGTTTTGATAACGGATCATAATGCAAGAGAAATTTTTTCTATTGTGGATCGTTGTCATCTCATTCAAGATGGAGCTGTCGCTCTTTCGGGAACCGTAAAAGAATTGATTGCAAATCCCATAGCTAGGAAAAATTATTTGGGCGAAAACTTTACTATGTAATCTTTTCCAATACCTTATCATAAGAAAACAAAATATCTTCAGGAGTAATCCTATACAAACAATCAGCTATTTTAGATCCTCCGCAACCATCAAATGAACAAGGCTGACAAGCCATATTACTTGATACAATTTCAAAATTTTTAAAACCATAAGGTCCCCAAGTAATCGAAGAAGTGGGACCGAAAATAGCAACAGTTGGAGTAGCAAAAGCACTTGCCATGTGAAGAGTCATCGTATCAACTGTGATCAAAGCCTTGGCATTTTTAACAATTACAGCCGCTTCTTTTAAAGAAGTTTTGCCACATAAATTAATGACTTTTGGAAATTTTTCTTCGATTTGTTTTGCAAACTCTTTTTCAAAAGGAGCTTCACCACCTGTTATCACAATCATTTCCCCCTTACAAGTCAACTTTTCAACAACTTTCAACATGGAAGGCAGTGGATAGGATTTGAAACGCCAACGACTCATCGGATGCAAAACAATATACCCTTTAAATGTAAGAGAAAATTTATGAAGGATTTGTTGTTCAAACTCCTCTGACAAATATATTTGCAACTGCTTAACTTTCCCTTCCGGATTATAGCCAAGTTTTCTGACAGCATCTAAATTTTTTTCGACAGTATGACGAGGCATGGTTGTCGTTTTCATGATATGGGTAAAAGCTTTGTTATAACTTCGATCTCTCTCATATGCCATTGAATATTTTGGAGAAACTACTTTGGTAACAATCTTTCCTCTATCCCCTTCTGTAAGATTGATCACAAGATCATATTTCTTTTCTCTTAATTTTTTTAAATTTTTGATTTCTAAGAAAATCCTTTTCCAAAAAGGTTTTTTCTTCCATTTACGATCATAGGTGTGTAAATGATCGATATTTGGATTATCTTCCAAAAGCTCCTTACATTCCTCATAAATGTAGGCATCTACTTGAGCGTGGGGCAAAAACTCTTTTAAACTTGCAAACAAAGGAGTTGTTAATATGACATCACCCATATGGCGAAGTTTTATAACCAATATTTTTGAAATGTCTTCTCTTTTAGGATAATTACCATATGTCATAAAAAACCAAAGCCTTAAAATCTTCTTATAATTTATAATTATTTCATATTATAACCACAGGAGACATACTATGGAACAAACTTTATCTATTATTAAACCGGATGCTGTTGCAAAAAATCATATCGGAGACATTATCGCTGTATTTGAAAAAAAAGGCCTTAAAATTGCTGCAGCTCGCATGTTCTATTTACAAGAAGAAGATGCTAAAAAATTTTACGAAGTACACCAAGGAAGACCTTTTTTCGAAGAACTTGTTGACTTCATGTGTTCAGGTCCAATCGTTGCAATGGTTTTAGAAGGAAAAAATGCTGTAGCTCATAACCGTGAAATCATGGGTGCTACAGATCCTGCAGAAGCAGCTGAAGGAACTATCCGTAAAATGTTTGCAGCAAGCAAAGGAATGAATGCTGTCCATGGATCCGATTCTTTGGAAAATGCTAAAAAAGAAATTTCCTTTTTCTTCACTCCAGAAGAAATTTTTTCTAGATCGTAAGTATCTTTATGAAGAGGCCTATAAAAAGGCCTCTTGCATAACAATTCCTCTTAAACTAAAGTACAAAAAAAAGGAACCATTATGATACATCATCCTGGTGGCGTACACAATACACCATCCAACCAACCTATCAATCCCAATCAAGCAAATAACCAGGCTTCCGAAGAAGAATTTGCAGCACATCAGCCTTTTACAGGATTACAAATGACCAAAACGGATGAAAAAATGTTTTGGAAGACCTTTCAGATGCAAATGAGTCAAGCTTGCAATAAAATGATTGCAAAAATGAAAGAAACAGACAAAGAAATCAAAAAACGCATTGAAGAAGAAGACAGTTAATTTTCTCTTCTCAAGAATTTCGCTTTCAATACAAATTATTTTAAAATCAAAAAACCTAGACATCTTTATATAACTTTTCTCATACTTTATCTTTAAAAATTTTTAAGAAGAAAAATGCCAATAATATCTAGAAGACCTGCTCAATATATAGAAACAACTGATTCTGATAACGATATTACTTACATAAGAGAAAGACAAACTTGCAACCGCTGTTTTTTAGATGTTCTAGAAAGAACTACCATTATCGAAATAAAACATTTCTTATTTCAAAATGGCTCATATCAAAATGCTTGCCTAATTCATTACGAGATAGAATTGTAGACTTTTCTGATTCAATATCAGATTTATTCAAAATAGTGGACTGCAGAAAAACCATTCCAATTGAATCTGATAGTTCTTGGAATGAACTCCTATTACCAGCGTAAAAAATACAATAAACAAACATTTATGAGCATACCAGATTTTTTACAGCCTGAAGGAACTCCACCTCATCCCCCTTCCTCGTTAGAAGGTTCAGATATTTGTTCCTCAATTTCTTCTGAAGAATTTGAAAAAACTCAAAGAGCTGTTTCAGATTTTTTTTCCAGTTCTAATATATTTGACAAATGTATAAATTTTCTTAAACCACCCCCTTTTTCTAAGCATTTTCATTCAAAAGAAGAAATCGAATAGCTTATATTTAAACATTCAAAAAAAATATTTGATTTATTAAAACTTATTAGTTATTTTACAAAGTTTTAAAAAAGAGATGTTTTTATGGCTGTACTATGTATGAATGTACCTACCGCTTCCCAAATATCAGAACCATGCGGTATATCCGATTATCTACCAAAATTTCAAACTCAATATCTTGCTCATCCATTTTCATGGAAATATGATGCAAGCTGCTTTACAAAATTCACTTTATTTTTCCCAGAAAGATGCACAAATCTAACGCTTAGCTTTAAGGCAACAATAATTTCCAAAATAGCAGGTTATATTCCTATCCTAGGAACATTCATAGGTCTTTACAGAATCTATCAAGGATATCAAGAATATCAACACTTCAAACAGCTAAAAATCCCTTCTCTATCTCATAGAGGTATCAAATGGATGTATCGAGGCATCTTAGAAACCATTCCAATACTTGGAACTATTTCCTGCCTTATTATTGATTTTGTAGCTACTTTTTTCCACACAAATAAAGCAGCTAACATATTAGGTACTGAATGCCAAAATAGAGAGCAAATAGATATCCACGAAGCTTTTTCAATCGATCCTCTTTCACTACTTTCAAAAGATCAACATTTCGAAAGAGATTATCCTCCTGAAATAACAACGACCGCTACTCAAATCCAAGAGAGCCTGGAAAAAGAATGCATAAGCCAACCCCGCCTAACTCCAATGGTAGCTATGACGCTTGCCAAACAAAAATACATTCCTCAAAACGCTCATTTTTTATTTTTAGGGCCAACTGGAACCGGTAAGACACACCTCGCAAAAGCAATTGGTAAACTAAAAGATAATCGTATTGCTTTTTGCTATATGAATACCTATCCACTAGAAACAGGATTTGCAAATATTGTTGGCTCATCCATCGGTTATATCGGATCTCAAGGTAAATATTTTTTTATTAGTGACCTAGAGAAATATGCAACTCTTTCAAAAAAAGAATCTTCAACGCATTTCAAAAAATTTACAATAAAAGACGTTGTCGTAGTTTTTGATTTCCTTGAATATGCGCATCCAACAATCCAAAATTTGCTTCGGCCTCTTATTCTAAATGGTGTTTTTACTTTTCGATATTCTCATAAAGGAAAGATCATAAGAGCTGTTTATAAATTTGAAAATTCTATTTTCATATGTACTTCAATATCTAAACCTATCGGTTTAGATGAATAAACAAAAATCAAAAATATTAGAACTTCCCTTCAATCATAAATGTCACAGGACCATCATTGACTAAGCTTACTTCCATTTTTGCTTGGAATTTGCCTGTTGCAATTTTAAGACCCGATTTTTTGAGTTCTTCGACAAATTGCAGATAGACACTATTCGCCTCTTCAGGTTCCATAGCCTCTATAAATGAAGGACGTCTACCTTTGGAACAATCCCCGTAAAGAGTAAATTGAGAAACAACTAGAATCTCTTTTTGCAAATCCATCAAAGATAAATTCATTTTTCCTTCATCATCTGTAAACATTCTCAAATTTACAAGCTTATTTGCAAGATAAGAGATTTGAGAAGAGATAGAAGAGATGTCGGATTTTGCAACACCTAAAAAAACTAAAGCACCTGATTGAATTTCCCCAACCGTTTCATTTTCTACAACAACTTTTGCTTTTTTAACTCTCTGAACAAGTATTTTCATTTTTCACCTTAAACAAAAAAAAAACGCCACACGAAGTGGCGTTCTTAAATTTCTAAACGATTAGTCTACTTTTTCTTTTTGAATTGATCCAAATAATCCAAAGCTTTTCCAGTACCCATACAAACCGCTAAAAGAGGATTTGATGCGACGAAAACAGGAAGACCTGTTTCTTTAATAAGCGCTTTATCCATACCTTTGATAAGAGCTCCACCGCCGGCAAGTACCATACCTCTTTCAACAAGATCCGCTGATAGTTCTGGAGGACATTTCTCTAAAACTAGTTTTACGTTTTCAATAATTTGCTGAATTGGCTCTGCTAGACATTCACGAATTTCAACTGAGTTAATTCTTTTTGTGATCGGAAGTCCTGCCACCTGATCGCGGCCTCTAACTTCCATCTCGAGTTCATTATTACCAAGTGGATAAGCAGAGCCTATCGTCATCTTGATTTCTTCAGCCGTTCTAGGACCAATCATCAAATTATATGTTCTACGCATATAATTCATAATGCAGTCATCAAGCTCATCTCCAGCTATTCGAAGAGAACGAGATTCAACAACACCGCCTAATGAAATTACAGCAATCTCAGTTGTTCCTCCGCCAATATCAATAATCATATTCGCTGAAGGTTCATGCACTGGTAAGTCCACTCCAATTGCAGCTGCCATCGGCTCTTCAATTAAAATAACTTCCTGAGCACCTGCATGCATTGCAGAATCTTCCACAGCACGTTTCTCAACATTGGTAATACCAGATGGTACTGCAATTAAAATTTTCGGTCTGAACAAACTTCTTGAAGTTGTTACTTTCTTAATTAAACTTTTCATCATGCCTTCGGCAATCTCGAAATCCGCAATAACTCCGTCTTTCATCGGACGCACCGCATGAATTTTACGAGGAGTTTTTCCAAGCATTGATTTCGCCTTATGTCCCACCGCTAAAACTTCGCCAGTCGAAGAATCCACGGCAACAACAGAAGGTTCCGCTAAGACAATTCCTTTACCTTTTACATAAACAAGAGTATTGGCTGTACCAAGGTCAATTCCAATATCACTAGAAAAAATAAAAGAAAACTGATTGAATTGATTATAAAATGTCTTTTTTGCTTTTTCTACAACATCTTTAATAGATAATAAATCTTTTGCTGCCATCACTTTTTTCCTTTAGGTCTGTAGTAATTCTAATACATCTTCCCATGTAAGCTTATTAACTGCTTCATCATCACAGCTTACTACTTTTTTCACCAGGCCTTTTTTTCTATTTTGCATTTGCACAATTTTTTCTTCGATAGAACCTAGTGTTACAAGTTTATATGTTGAAACAGCTTTTGTCTGTCCTAAGCGATGCACTCGATCGGTTGCCTGACTTTCCACTGCTGGATTCCACCACATATCGTAATGGATTACCGTATCAGCGCCAGTAATATTCAACCCTGTTCCACCCGCTTTTAAAGAGACTAAAAACACAGGAATTTCTTTTGTTTCATTAAATTCTTTTACAACTTCGAGACGATTTTTTGTTGTACCATCAAGATAAGAAAAACGAATACCTCTTTGTTCAAAATCATCACGCATGATATGCAACATCTTTGTATACTGACTGAAAATAACTGTTTTATGTCCGCCCTCAATCAAAGTATCCAATAGTTCTAAAAGCATATCATATTTTGCAGAGTCACCCGCTTCTGCTTTTTCTTTTGCAAAAATCGCCGGATGACAACAAATTTGCTTAAGTCTTGTAAGAGTTGCAAGCACATGAATCTGAACTTTATCAAACCCTTCTTTTTCTACTAATTTCACAAGCTCATCTTTTGCTTCTTGAGCATAAGTTTTATAAAGCTCTTGCTGCTGAGTTCCTAATTGGCAACGATATACCATCTCAGACACTGGCGGAAGATCTTTCAAAACATCCCCTTTCATTCTTCTTAAAATAAATGGTGAAACTTTCTTTTTTAGCTTATGCATTTTTTCTTGATGATCTTCAGAAGTTTTACGAACGTATTTTTCAACAAATCGATCATAACTACTTAAAAAACCTGGCATCAAAAAGTCAAACAAACTCCAAAGTTCGTCCAAAGAATTTTCAATCGGCGTTCCTGTTAAAATCAAACGATGCTGTGCCTTTATTTTTTTAACTGATTTCGCATTTCTAGTGGCGCGATTTTTTATATGTTGAGCTTCATCCAAAATCACATATCCAAATACATTCTCTTCATAATGCTCAATATCTTTTTGTAAAAGCGTATAAGATGTTACGAACACATCATATTCACAGCTACTTTCAATCATCTTTTTTCGTTGTTGAGGAGTACCATCAATTACTTGAACATTAATTTTCGGATTGAACTTATTAATTTCTTCTTTCCAGTTATAAAGCAAGGAAGTTGGACAAACTACAATAGAAAGACTTTTGGGATTATGTTTATGAAATTGAGTCATAGCAGAAATTGCCTGCAAGGTTTTTCCAAGCCCCATATCATCCGCTAAAATTCCGTTCAAATACATAAAGCGCAATTTTTCAAGCCAATCAACACCTTCTTTCTGATAAGGCCTAAGCCATTTTTTTAAAGAGGCAGGAATGACTGAATTCTTTAAAGGAGTCTCTCCAATCATCTGTCTTCTGATATTGACAAGTTCATCTGTAATAGAAAATTCCACTGGCAAATCTTTAAAAGTATCTTCTTCAATACTGACAAGACTCCATAAAGGCTTATCTTCTTTATGATTGTCTATTTTTTGAACACCAATTTCATCAAAAATTTGAATAACCTTTGAAATAACCTCGAGATCCAAAACTAAAATCTTCGAAAATTTGCTTTGAGATTTTTTTCTATCATTCTTTTTAGATGAAGCAAGTTCAATATAAGAACGTTTAGATAAAATACAATCCCATAAAAGATCTAAACTAACACCTTTTAAAGAACCATCTACAACCATATTCAGAGTATAATAACCCACTTTCCCATCATAAGAAAGCTCTAACTTGAACTTTGAATCATCATAAATAAATTGATCCAATAAATTTTGTGGACATTCAAATGATATTCTATCTTGATATGCCGGAATAATTTCCGTCATAAATTCAACAATCTTTCTTTCTGATTTTGCTAGATAAGTACCTGTCTCAGGATTAAAGATAAAATCTTGGAAAAGTTCTTCAATTACTTTTCTTTCTTCAACTAAATTTCTAGCTAAAATACCTTCCTCAGAAATAAACGACACCGCATCTTGATAACTCAAACTTTTTGAAGAAGAATTAACTTCAAGATCATCATACGAAAAGAATAAAGTAGCTTCGAGTTCTCCATCCAAATAAGATAATGAGCAACGAGCCTCAGTTCTTGATGGATAAGGTATCGTCACAAAATTTTCGATAATTTCTTGATTGCCGATTGTGGCAAAACGTTTTAATTCAGGAAGTGAATTCTCAACAAATGTTCCAAATAATGGTTCTGGAATAATCAAGTCTTCAATTTTTTTTAGATGATTTAAATGAATCCTTTGCACATGTGAAGGAAAATGATAATAAACATTATCAAAAACCATTCCAGGATAAGCACATTCAAACAAAATAGCTTCCTTTAAAGAAACCAAATCCTGATCTATAGAAAGATAAGGATCTATCATGATTTTAGTTGATGGAGGAGCAATATAATTTAAATTAAGACGAATACCTGCCCCTGCAAAAGAACACTGCATAGGAACTTCTAAAGAACCTAAAAACACTCCTTGCATCGCTGGCAAATCTTCTCGATCGTTAGAGAAAGACCTTCCTTTTCTGTTTTTTGTAAAAGTATCATATATCTCTCCAAGGAGACCACCTACAACTTCTTTATTTAAGTTGCCAAATCTTTGCATCCTATCATTTTTTTTCGCTTCATTATAACGAGCATGTTCTGCAATTTTTGAAACAATAATACGACCAATATCATCAAAAGATTGCAATGAAAAGAAATATCTTTTAGCGGCAATCACAATCGGTTCTTCATATTGCAATGCTCTAATAAAATCAAACACATTAGGAACAAAAAGAGGCTTAGAGCGTGTTGGAACTCTTAAAACTAACTGAAATTCCACTAAATCGCTTTCAAAGCTTTCGGGATTTAATACAATAGCAATCTCTGATTGCAAAAACTTTTTTTCTTCTTTAGGTAAAAAAAACGGAGAAGTTGCCAGAAACTCGGAAACTTGAACATATTCACTTAAAACTTCTTTTTGATAAGCAGCATCTTTTTTTTCTAAGTGCTTTGTTTTTGCATCATTCAAAGTTTCTAAGATTAATTCTTTTTCTTCTTCTTCGATTGAGTCATCTTCATGAATATCCGCTTCATGAGAATATTCAACAAGTAAATCTTCATAATATCTTTCTAGGTGAAAAATCAAGGCTGCCAAGTGCCTGCAATCATATTGATACGTACAATCACAATTAGAATCCAAAACTTCAGATTCCAATCGATCAATTTCTATTTCACATTCATAAGTATTTTCAAAATTCCCCTGAATTTTTGAATGAATGTGAACTGTATCAGCATCTAAACGAGAAATCTTTGCCTTAAGGACTTTCTTTTCATCAAATAACTGCCTACCTTCTTTTAATACTGATGAAGCAAAATCCTGTTTAATTTTCCTAAAATTCAACATAATAATTAATTACTCATATAACCTAGGGTACAAATTATTGTTTTTACATTTTTTTAAATCCTTTAGCAAGATAAAAATTAAAAAAACAAAAAAAAATTTCACTTAAATTTAAAAAAAATCAAACTCAATTCTTGGCAAAAAAAACATAGTCGATTATATTTTTCATAACTTTTTAAGCGGGTGTAGCTCAGCGGTAGAGCATCACGTTGCCAACGTGAGGGTCGTGAGTTCGAATCTCATTACCCGCTTTTTTATTTCTAGAGATCCTTAAACATTGCCTCATATTTCCCCTTTAGTATATAATCATACCTTTTAACATAGAAAAAGGATCTATTCTCGTGTCTAATAATGAACCTATTCAAACAATAGAAAAATCATCCGACAACATCAAAACAACTGCCACAATTTATCCACATTGTAAGGTTGAAATTTCTGTAGAAGCTTCAAAAGAGCTTGTACAAAAAGCAAAAAAAGAAGCAATTAAAGCTGTCAAAAAAGACGTTTCTCTTCCAGGATTCAGAAAAGGAAAAGCTCCTATCGAATTAATCGAAAAAAAACACCCAAATGCCATCGAACATCAATGGAAATCTTCTTTTGCTGATTTAGCTTTTTCAGAAGCAGAACAATTACTTCATATTCCTCCTTATAATTCCCAAGCATCTGTTAACTATAAATTAGAATCCCTAACTGATGAAGAAGGAAAAGCAACATTTTCATTTGAGAAAAGTCCAGATGTTCCAACAATCGATCCTAAAACCATCAAACTTCCTGAAATAGAAAAAAAAGAAGTTACCGAAAAAGAACTTGAAGAGGCAATGAGACAAATGCGCTTTTTCCATGCTAAATGGGAAGAAGTAACTGATCGTCCTGTTCAAGAAGATGATTATGTTATTTTAGACATCGAATCTCTTCATGGAGAAAAACCTGAAAAAGTTTTTTCTGATACACGTTTTGAAGTATCTAAAAAAGGCATCGCCGACTGGCTCAAAGAATTAATTCTTGGCAAAAACTCCAAAGATACCATCGAAGGAGTCTCAAGACCTGATGAAGACGCAACAGAAGAAGAGAAAAAAACCTTCTCTCCAAGAGAAGTAAGAGTCACCATCAAAAAAATAGAAACCGCCATCCTTCCAGAGCTTGATGATGAATTTGCCAAAAAAGTTGGCGCAAAAGATTTGGAGGAAATGAAAGACTCTATTTCAAAAATGCTCAATGAACAGGCTGAACAAGGCTACGATAAAGATAAAAGAGAAGCCCTCTCAAAATTTTTAATTGAAAATTATGATTTCGATATTCCTGAAACAATTTTAAAAGAAGAAGCCAAGTACCGCAAAGATCAAATTCTTCAAAATCCACAAATGAAAGAACGCTTCAATAAAATGTCTCAAGAAGAAAAAGATAACTTCGATAAAGATGTTCAAAAAAAAGCCAAAGAAGCAATCCTTTTATTTTACATAACAAGACAAATCATCAAAGATGCCAACATCAATATTTCTGAAAATGAAGTAAAAATGCAAGCGATGGCTTCTTTATATACTCCTGGAAAACCTATGCCGGATCCCAAAAACATCCCGCAAGAAGCTTTAGGTGTTGCCATGTCAAGACTAATGACACAAAAAGCACAGGATTATTTATTAAATCCTCCAAAAGAAGAGAAAAATTCTTGAGAAAGAACATTTCTTTTTGAATACTGATAAAAAACATAAGTATAAGTAAAAAGGATCTATCCATGAAAAAACAAAGCACAATGTCATTAACACCCTATGTAATTGAAGACACAGGCCGTGGCGAACGGTCAATGGACATTTATTCCAGACTTCTAAAAGACCGTATTATCTTTTTAGGAACTGAAATCAATGATCAGGTAGCCAATGTCATCATTGCACAAATGCTCTTTTTAAAAATGGAAGATCCCAAAAAGGATATCAACTTGTATATCAACTCCCCCGGAGGTCAGATCACCTCAGGTCTTGCCATTATCGACACCATGCAATTCATCGGCTGCGATATCAATACTTATTGTATTGGAATGGCCGCCTCTATGGGAGCTTTGCTTTTATCTGCCGGTACCAAAGGAAAACGTTATGCACTACCTAACAGTCGCATTATGATTCACCAACCATCAGGCGGTGTAGGCGGAACATCTGCGGATATCGCATTGCAGGCTCAAGAAATCCTTAAACTTAAGCAGCTAACCGCTCAAATCCTTTCGGAAAATACAGGAAAACCTATTGAAAAAGTCATGGAAGATTCAGATAGAGATTATTATATGAATGCTGAAATGGCTAAAGAATATGGATTAATCGACCACATAACAACACCAAATAAATAATATGATAATGAGAAAAAAAGAAGAAAAAAAAGCTGTCTGCTCTTTTTGTGGAAGACAAGAAGAACTAGTCGATAAGCTTATTTCAGGTCCTGACGCCTTTATTTGTGACAAATGTGTCAGCCTTTGTAATGATATTTTATCTAAAAAAACCACTTTCAATCATGATTTGAAGGTTTTAAAACCAAAAGAAATCAAAGAAAAATTAGATGAATATGTTATTGGACAGGATAAAGCTAAGAAAACAATTGCTGTCGCCGTCTATAACCATTACAAAAGAGTATTAGCTAAAAAAGATCCTTCAAAAGAGCATTTATATAATAAATCCAATGTTCTTTTAATAGGACCGACTGGATCTGGAAAAACACTTCTTGCACAAACACTTGCCAAACTCATCGATGTCCCCTTTGCTATCACGGACGCAACCACCTTAACAGAAGCCGGTTACGTTGGAGAAGATGTTGAAAACATTATCCTAAGACTTGTGCAAGCCGCCGATTATGATATTGCTAAAGCAGAACATGGGATTATCTACGTCGATGAAATCGACAAGATTCGAAAATCCTCAGGGAACGTCTCTATTACACGTGATGTCTCCGGGGAAGGAGTGCAGCAATCTCTTCTTAAAATTGTTGAAGGAACTGTTGCCAACGTTCCTCCAAAAGGAGGAAGGAAACACCCTAACCAAGAATATTTGAAAGTAAATACCGAAAATATTCTCTTCATTGTTGGTGGAGCTTTTGTTCATTTGGATCGTATCATCGCAAAACGCCTTGGAAAAGATACCATCGGCTTTAAAACAGCTCAAAAAGATGTATCAACAGAAGATACCAACTATCTTTTATCCAAAGTCGAACCAGAAGATTTAATTCAATTTGGTCTGATCCCTGAATTCATCGGAAGATTCAACAGCATCGCAAACTGCAACGATCTGTCCGAAGAAGATCTTGTCAAAATTTTAGTCGAACCGAAAAATGCCATTATCAAACAATACACCTTCCTCTTCAAAGAAGAAGGAGTAGATCTGGAATTTTCCGATGACGCTCTGATCATCATCGCTAAAAAGGCTAAAGAAACGAAAACAGGCGCAAGAGCTTTGCGCATGATCGTTGAAAATCTTCTACGTGATTGGATGTATGAAATTCCATCCAATGATTCTATTAAAAAAATCAGATTCACAGCTGAAATCATTGAAAAAGATCTTCAGCCAGAAATTACCCAAGCATAAAAAAAGCCCCCTTTATCGGGGGCTTTTTGGTCGTAACAAGGTCTTTTTTCCTGGAGCATAAAACCTTGCCTTTAAGAGGAATAATTTTTTATGCAGATTGAGCAACAATTCTAAGCGCAGATAATGCATCCGCCTGAGAAATCGCACCAACAGATCCATCCACTGATTGCAATGTAGATTGTCCCAACTGATAAGAGTTACTGAATACGGATTTGGAAGCATCTTTCTGGTTTCTCAAAGCATCCATCGGTGCCTTGAAACCTTGGTTAAATGCTGATATTCCATTTGTCCAATAGCCAACTTTATTTGATGAATGACCATGCTCTCTACTTTTAGACTCTTTTGCAGCTTCATGTCTTTTTTCAAGAGTTGCTATTTGAGTATCCCTTTCTTTCAGTTCAGCTTTAATATTTTCTTGATCGATAGCTCTTTGTTCAACGGTATCAACACCTCCACCAAGTCCTTCATCAGGACGCTGACTTACAACCTCTAAGTCTCTTTTCAAATGTTCTTTCGGACGATTTCTTAAATGTTCTAAATCAAATCCTTCATCCGACTTATAACTATCACGCATTTCATTAGATCCCAATAACGAACCCATTTCTTTTTGATGCGCTCTTTCTAAGTGGTTCATCTCTTCATGTAATGCATTCATATTACCGGCATTCTTTCCAATTTTATAAGAACTCAACATTCCCATTCCTAAATCAACAAGAGCCGTTCCCAACATCAAATAACCCATAAAATAAGCGGTTTTTACAACTTCTTGTTGTAATTTTCCTTCAACACGTCCTATCTCTGCTCTTTTTTTACTTAAATCTTTTATTTGATCACATTGCATGCAAGCAGCAAGCGCTGCTACGTTTTTTGTATCTGACATATCAATGTGAGACATTAAATCTAAAATTTCTGTATTACTCATATTATTACTCCTAATTATCCACGACCATAATTAAATCTATTAATATATCCCCATATAGATATAAGGGACTTACCCATATTCGCATA
The DNA here is from genome assembly GCA_035447625.1 of Chlamydiales bacterium. Classification (GTDB taxonomy): domain Bacteria; phylum Chlamydiota; class Chlamydiia; order Chlamydiales; family SM23-39; genus DAOTHK01. The sequence continues at coordinate 14,043 of DAOTHK010000001.1, read as the reverse complement.
CCCCTGCATAGTTTTTGCAGCAGCTGCCTGAGAACTACCTAAAGCATCCGCAATCTTACCACTAAGATCAGCATTTGCCTGATCTTTTGTGATACCACACTGCTCAGTAGAAGAAAGAGCTTTTACTCCCCCTAAAAACCCTGTTATTGGAGATTGCAAAGTAGCATTTAAATTTTGTACCTTCATGACATCTCCAGCATCACCTAGAATAGAAGAAATAAAATCTCCTCCATAACCTATCCCGATTGTCACTCCCAAACAACCAGCTAATATACTGGAAACCATCATCAGCTTAGCTCTTGCCTTACCATCTTCGACAGCCTTATCAGCATATCCTTGGTCGACATCCATCATTTCATGCACAGCTTTCATCAAATTCATCTGATTGAAACAGCTCTTATCCATTAATGATGTCATCACTGCAAGCATTGTATCTGTACTGACTTCAGGAGTCTTTTGTATTTGTATTGTCATACCCCCTCCTTACCTTGTTGTCATCACTGTTGCAAGTGTAGAGATAGTTTTTTGTAAAAAGCTCGCTTCAGTCGACTTGATATCTCCTTCATGCTGTACTTGCTTAGACATTGAGTCGATAGTACCCATCAACGTCTTAATAATGGTATTGACAGAATCAGATTCATAAGATCTTGACTCTGCTTCCCCCGCATGAACACTGTTATAACCCATTTGAAGAAGCCAAGGCATGGCCATTTCAATTGTAGCATAACCGCCTACCTGACTACCTGCATGCATAGCAATTTTTCCTGTAGCAGCCATAACACCTTTTGGAGTTTTTGCAATAGCTTTTGCAATCAATTGTTTTTGCACATCTTCGCTACAAATTCTTGCTAATTGTTGCTCAAAAGCCTGCGGTGCCATATCTTCAGCGATATCCCCAAGACCTTTTATCATAGCAGATTGCATGTTTTGTACAGCTCTCTCAGCTGCTAAAGTTGCGAAACGCATTGCACGTTTTTCACCCGCATTAACAATTGCTTTTTCATAAGCTTCGGAATATGCTTTTGTTGCAAATTCTTCCAAAGTCTCCTTAATGGTTGCCTCAGCTGCAGATTTCGTTAGAATTTGCTCTCCCCCTTCCGCTGCTACTTCCATAGGCAATTTAGCGCATGTTTTTGAAATAACTTTTTCAGCTGCTTTATCAGCAAAAATTTTAACAGCATCTTCACCAACTTCTGAAAAGAGTTTTACAGCTATACTCTCTGCAAAAACAGATGCACCTAGAGAAGCTACAGCCGTTCCCCAAAAAATTCCTGTTTTAGCCCAAGAAGGCATATTTTTTTCATCTGCATCCAAAACGGCAGAAACAGCTAAAGACGAAGCAAGACCCACTCCAAGCATAGCTCCCATACCAAGACCTGCTGTAAGAAATGATACACCAATCGCTGCTGCAACAGTCCCTGCAACTGCCAAATCACCTAAAAACCAATGTTTACCAAAAAAACCATGAATTTTATTTAAAAAACCATCTTTTACTTGAGTCTGCTCTTTTTTCGCCTCATCACTCATATTTTGTAACTGCTGTACATGGTCATCAACCATGGATTGCACTTTTTGTTGAATCTGCATATTGGTTACAGAGTCAACGTCAGATTGGTTCATACTATTTACAAAGATTTTCATCATAAGTCCAATAATAGACATCCCATCAAAATCTATTGAATCATCATCCGATGAAGAATCGCCTTTTAAAGCAGCATTTTGCTCTTTAACAATTTGAAGCATTCCTTGAGAGAATTTCTTTGCGATTTGCTCCTTTTTCTCATCAGACATCGCTTGTAAATTTCGTTGCACTTTCAATATTAGATTATCTTCTACAAATTCCGGTTTACTTAAAGAACTTTTCGTTGAATAAAGCTTCTGCTTCTTTGCTACTTTGCTTTTTTGAGACGCGTCTTTACTTTCTTTCGTCTCTTCCATCACTTTTTGGTGCAAAGAAGGATGCATCACCTGCTTTGAGTCCACAGGACTTGAATAAAATTCAACAGCAACGTTCATATTAACCTCTTATTATTTATTAACTTATTATTTATTAGCCTCTGGCCATATTTTGGATAACGTTTTTCTCGTGATCCGACTCAGATCTCAAACCATCCTGTCCGACTTTGTCGAACTGTGTATATTTCTGCATCATATACGATGTATTAGTAGAGTCCGTATTCGATAACGATGTAGACATCTGAATAGCCGTTGAATCCAAATCCCTTTGATTCGCAATTCCATCCGTTGCATATTTTGATTGATCATCAGATGGAGCATGTGTATGAGCCCAAGATTCTTTGATTGTTTTCGCAAGGTCTGCAAAAGCTTTATCAGCATCCGTTTTTGAATATTGTTTATCATCTAAATATTTCTGCAAATCAGGACCTATATTCTTCTCGAATCCGCCAATCAAAGCTTCAATGGATTTATAAATCGGTGTATTTTCAGGATCTTTCTCGCCACTTTTTGCCAATGCATCTTTTAATTTCTCCAATAGACCACCTTTTTTAGTTAAACTCTGGTAAGCAGTCTTCAACGCATGTAGTAAGTCTCCTCTATTTCCTAAAGAAGCATTATTCTTTATAGTAGCATCCCAATCAAGCGTAGGAGATCCATCAATCTTTTCCCCTTCCGTTTTTGCCTGCGCATTAATATACTTGGCAATCACTTGTGGATTATCTAAAGGGTTACCATCTTTCCAATCATCTTTACTAAATTTTGAAGGATCGATCACAATTGATTCTTTATCACCATTTTTATTCGTATATGTAAAAGTAAATTTCATATCAGTTAACTTACCCATCAGATCCTGAATCTTATCGATTATCGCCTGCACATTTGATCGGATACTTTCAAGCAATAAGATATTTTTCATGTTATTTTCTTGATCATTCATATTTTTCATAGTCAACATCATAAAAGCGTAGGCATAGTTTTGATATTGATGAGAAGCAGGTTTAGGAGTAGGTTTGTCTTTTCCCACAGACTGGAGTTCTAAAGAATTCCAAAAACTATGTGAATATACTTGTTGTTCACCCATAATATTTATCTCCTAATTTATTTATTATGAACGGATCCAGTCCGTTTTTTGTTTATTAATTTTTTTACTTGAGGTCTTTTTGACCTTATCTAAAGAATTCTGCATTTCAGCCATTGCATTCCAATCCTGCGGTTTAAAATTATCCGGATTAGAAACAAAATTCTGCACTTCATCTTCTGTAATCCCTAAATCTTCATATAATGATTCCATCTGTTTGGAAATTTTACCTTTTACATCTTCTAAAACTTCCTGAACTTCTTCTTTATCTTCATCAGAACCATTTTGAAGTTTATCCTGAATGATCTGAGTAAATTTCATAACTTCCTGCATAGCATCTTGAAACTGATTCATCTGCTCTTCTGAATCTAAATCAAGATAATGCATAATATCTGGTAGTTCATCCTTTAAACTCATATTTTTCCTCTTATTATTTTATTAAAATTTCCTAGCTACTTGCCAACGCAGAAAAAAGATCTGCCTCGGTACTTAAGCTTTCAAGAGAAGACTGCTGATTTTTATAAAAGTCTTTATCTCTTGTCTGTATACTTGTAATCTGAGAGCCATCTTGTAAAAACAAAGTCTTTTCACTCATAAAAAAATTGTTCTTAGCAGTTTCATTTTTAAAAGCAGGATTCTTGTCTATTCCATCAAGCGACATTTTCAATTGCTGAATATAGTTACATGCTTTCGTTGCAAAATCCGATGTACCAACATTTTTCTTAAATTCTTCATCAAACTGGGCTATCACAGCTTTCACTTCTTCAAAAGAAGTCGCACTACTGATCACGGTTTGCAAAGCAATCTTTAAGTCAGCGAGTTTTTTATCAGAACCCGAAACCCGGCTCTTATCCAATTCTTCACAAAGCTTAGCTTGCATTTCAGCTATCTGACATAAAAACGATCCTTTACTTTGAATCTGCTTTCTTACATCTACCTTATTGAAAACACTGCTTGTAGCGTCCCTATTAACTGATATTGCACTTATTTTGCTCATATTAACCTTTATTATGTCTTTTAATAACTCTACATCTCTTCCTAATAATTATTTTATATGAAATTTATTAAAAAATCAATCAATTTATTTAATAAAATCTTTAAAAAAGAACAATAAAATCCTAACACACTTAAAAAGAAGTACATCGAATTAATCAAATAAATATATCATTTAAAATAACTTTTTACATCTAGAATACACATGATTTAATTTACTCATTACCAACATCTTACGCAACCACCTCTTAATCATTCACTTACAGAAATCAAAGCGTAAAAAGCAAGACTTAAAGAAGAGTTAAAAACAAAAAAGAATTGCTATTAAGTATATAAAAATATAAAAAAGACGTAACTGCCCGGAGGGAGCAAAAACGATGCTTGCAGAATGCCAATTCCCCCAAGAATTAGCAAAAGAATTAGATGTTTCTTGCACAGAATTCAATCAAGACAACCAATCTGTCATGATATTTTCTGATGATATAGAAATTTTATTCGAAAAAAAAGAAGATCAAATGCATTTTTTTGCCAATATCCTTATGATTGACGAATCATGTGAGGGAATCATTTTGGAACATGTAATGAAAGGCAATTTACTTAGAAGAGGAACCGGAAAAAATATTTTAGGTCTTTCTGATGACGGGAAATACTTGACACTACGCAACTTGGTATCGTATGAAGAAAGTTACGAAGACTTTAAAAATTCCATCGAAGATTTTATAAATTATCTTCTGTTTTGGAAAAAGGAAATTGAAGAAATAACAAAAAGAGCAAAAGCCTCAACATTGTAGGAAAAAGAATTATGCATCTCTTCATTGAAGAAGGTCCTTACAGAGGATTAGTTTTTCCATTAGATGATGGTGACGAATGGGTCATTGGTAGAGATCCCGACACCTGTGATTTTTTACTCGAAGACAATACTGTATCCCGTCAACATGTAGTCATCACTAAAGATAACGATTCCTTTTTTATTCGAAACTTAAGTCTTACAAATCCTACAGAAGTCAACGGAGATTTCATCGATCATAAAACAGAACTGCATTACGGCGACAAAATCATCATAGGTCACAACACCCTTCTGTTCGCCGAAGACATCGATGAGCATATCCCTAAAGAAGAACTTTCATTAAAGCCTCTATCAGAAGAAGAACCTGAAGAAAATTTTGAAGATTTCGAAAAAGAAAAAAGTGATGAAGACGATTTATCCACTATTTTCGAAGTAGAAGAACCCCTCCTTGAAGAGGAAGAAGAAAACACTATCTTCGAAGAAGAAGAACCTTTACTTCCTTTTGAAATATCACACCCTTCTTCCATTATTTTAAAAGTCATTTCAGGCCCGAATAGTGGCGCTGAATTTGGCATGGAAAAGGATAAAAGTTATCTTATCGGCAAAGATCCAACGACTGCAGATATTGTTTTCAACGATCTTTCTGTTTCCAGACATCATGCTAAAATCACAGTCGACGAAAACGGGACCATTTTCATAGAAGATCTAGGATCGAAAAACGGAACCTTAATCAATTATTTCCCAATCGAAGAAAAAACAAAAATCTCATCGCAGGACATCATCTCTTTAGGTACCTCGACTTTTGTCGTCATCAATAAAGAAGAAGAGCAAGAAACGCTTTATGCTCCTCAAATAGAAAGAATAGAAGCAAAAGAAGAGATTGAAGAAAAGATTCAAGAAGAACTTGAAACAATCCCCTCTTGGAAAAGACAAACTATCCCCAATAAATTTATAGCACTTGCCTCAACCAGCTTAGTTGTTTTATTTATTATTTTCCTAAGTTTCGTATCTCTTTTTAAAAGTAAGCCCATCGAAACAGCTCGAAAGGATCATTCCAAAGAAATCGAAGCAATCATCAAAACATATGATAAGGTGCACTTTTCATACAATCCAGGCAGTGGGAAATTATTTCTAACAGGCCATGTCTTGACACCTGTTGAAAAAAAAGAAATGCTCTTTTCTTTAAAAGAACATAACTTCATTGAATCCATCGATGACAATGTCATTATCGACGAGCTTGTCTGGGAAAGTTTTAATAGTATTTTGGCTGAAAAAGAAGCATGGAGAGGAGTAAGCATCCATTCACCAAGTGCCGGTATCTACTCATTAAATGGTTATATACAAGATCCAAAAACTGCCGATGACCTAAACGATTATTTAGTATCCAACTTCCCCTATATCGACAAATTACAAAATAATGTCATTGTAGAAGCTGTTTTAAGCGCAGAAATCGCTTCTCTATTACAAAAAAATGATTTAGCCTCAGTGCAATTCTCCCTTGCCAACGGGGAACTAATTTTAACCGGAAGATACTACGACAAAGAAAAACAAAGTTTTGACAAAGCAACCTCATCGATAAAACGCCTCAAAGGAATCAAAGAATTAAAGAATTTTGTTGTTCCCTCCAAAGACATTTCAGGAATCGATCTATCAAGTAAATTTCAAGTCACAGGAGTTGCAAAAAAAGATAATCGCAATGTAAGTGTTGTCATCAACGGTCATATTTTAAGTGTTGGTGACAGATTTGAAACAATGCAAATCATTGCAATAAAGCCCCACACGGTATTACTGGAAAAAGAAGGGGTTAAATACACTATTAACTATAACAGATAAAGGAGCCTTGTTGATGTTCGGGCTAGAAAAAGACAAACCAAGAAAGGATTTTGATTTCGATCTAGAAAAAGAAATCCATAAAGATCCTGAAAGAGCTCAGGAAATTTTAAAATTGATTGAAGAAAAACAATCAGAAATCAAGACCGCTTTTAGAGAAGGCAGAAGTCAAGAAGAAACAGAAAAACTTGAAACAATTTTCGAAGCGTATGCCGCCTTAAAGAAAATTGTCGAAAGAGTAAAAAAAGCATAAGAGGTATTATGACAGATCCAGCTTCCCCAGATAAAATCAGTGATCTTCACTTTAATAAAATCATTGGAGCTTATGCAGAACTGCAAGAGCAACTCGTTAAAGACATGAATAGTTTAAGTACAAAATCAGGCGTTGCCCCTCAAAAATTTTTACTACTACAATTCAAAATGTCCCAGGTGACGCAGGTGGGAGACACTATTTCGAATTTAATTTCGCAGGTAAACTCCGTTGTAAATAACGCTGTAAGAAACCAAAAAAGTGCATAATTAGCGCATTAAAAAAATTAAGGATGAAAAAATATGGATTCATTTCAAGAATATAAAGACGATTTTGTTCTCTTTCTAGAGGCAGGTTTCATTGCCGTTAACCAAGCGGATGAACAATCTGCAAATAAGTTATTTGCTGCAGCAAAACTTTTAGAGCCAACTAATGTTTTACCAATTGTTGGTGAAGGATATTTATATCTTCATTTATTACATGTTGATAAAGCAGCTCAAAAATTTGAAGAAGTTTTAAAAATAGAACCTGAAAATGAAATGGCTAAAGCCTTTTTAGGTATCACCTATACGCTTACACCTGATCATGTAACACAAGGTGAGCAAATCTTATCACAGATTCAAAAATCTGATGATAAAGAGATTAAAAAATTATCAGAAACTGCTTTGGACTTTGTTGACAAATTAATTAAAAAAGATGCGTCACCGGCCCAAATCAAAAAAGAGAAATAAAAGCTTATGGGAAAAAATCCAATCCCCCCAGATGATATTAATCAATATGGAAAAGTTGAGCCGATAAAGCCTCATTCTCCAGAACAAACTCCTGTAAATGAAGAAGCCTTCCAATCCTATATGGAAGAACCTTCTTCAACACAAGCAGAAGAAACTGAAAAAATGAGCCCAATGAATCTCAACCAAACAGGGCTACAACAAGCCTCTCCAACTGTCGATTCAATTTTGGCACAGATGAATACCACTCATCAAACAATCGATAAATTAAATAATTATCTGAATACACCTAACTTGTCACTAAAACCCACCTATAGCAAGTTAATCGATGGAAAGCTAACAGATGCCTTGAATCATATTGATTCAGCATCCAAAGCTATTGGACTTACTCCCAATCAACGCACCGAAATCAAGCCGGGAACAACTCCTGTAATGAAGTTTTTAACTTATATGACTGATGGACAAAAGCAAATCGAACAAACCCAGCAAAAACTGACAGAGCTTGCTCAATCGAAAGAACCTTTAAATCCTGCCAAACTTATGATGATACAAGTCAAATTAGCGCAAGCCCAGCAAGAAATTGAATATTCTTCAATTTTGCTCAGCCAGGTTGTAAATATGTTAAAACAGGTAATGAATATCCAGATTTAAGGATCACCTTATGGAAAACAACTCTTATGATGATATCATACAACATTTAGATGAACTTGAAATTTCTTCCGTCCATGGACGCATAACGGAAATTATTGGAATGCTCATTAGAGCCATAGTTCCTCAAGTGAAGATGGGAGAAATATGCATCATAAAAAGAGATGGTGAACCGTTATTTGCCGAAGTGGTAGGTTTTACTAAAGAAGAAGTATTGCTATCTCCTCTTGGTGATATGGCAGGCATAGGCCCCTCTTCTGAAGTAATTCCTTTAAGGATGCCTCTCAACGTAAAGGTAGGAAACCAGCTTTTAGGCAGAATATTAAATGGTCTGGGAGAACCTATCGATGAAGATCTGCATGGTCCTTTGGAACTTACCGAAACTTATCCAGCAGTGCAACCTCCTCCAGATCCTTTAAAAAGGAAAATTATTGAAAAACCCATTTCTGTTGGCGTTAGAGCCATCGATGGTGTTTTGACATGCGGAGAAGGTCAAAGAATCGGTATTTTTGCAGGTTCCGGAGTAGGTAAATCCACACTTTTAGGAATGATCGCAAGAAATGCTGTCGCAGATGTCAATGTCATCTCACTTATTGGAGAAAGGGGTCGAGAAGTTAGGGAATTCATTCAAAAAGATCTAGGAGAAGAAGGCTTAAAACGATCTGTTATTATTGTTTCTACATCCGATCAAGCAGCACAACTCCGTTTGAATGCTGCAATTGTAGGAACAGCTATCGCCGAATATTTCAGAGATCAAGGAAAGTCAGTGATTTTAATGATGGATTCAGTAACTCGTTATGCCAGAGCGATCCGTGAGATAGGACTTGCCGCCGGAGAACCTCCTGCAAGAGCCGGATATACTCCTTCAGTATTTGCAACTCTCCCAAAACTTTTGGAAAGATCCGGAAATTCCGATATTGGATCTATCACAGCTTTTTATACAGTGCTTGTCGCAGGTGATGACATGAATGAACCGATTGCTGATGAAGTTCGCTCCATCTTAGACGGTCACATCGTATTATCCAATACTCTTGCCCACCAATACCACTACCCTGCCATAGATATTTTAACTTCAATCAGTCGAATCCTTCCTTCAATCGTTTCAAAAGAACAACTCCAAATCATAGGAAAAATCCGAGAAGTTTTAGCCAACTACAAAAAAAATGAACTTTTAATTCGAATCGGAGAATACAAACCAGGCTCCGACAAAGATGCAGACTTTGCGATCAAATATATCGACAAAGTCAATCAATTCCTAAAGCAAGGCGTGGAAGAAAAATCGACTTTTGAACAAACGCTATTGAAACTGAAACAACTCTTTCGTTAGAAGCCATGGAAAAATATCCTCTTGAAGAATTGATCAAAATAAAACATAACCGACTTGAAACTGCCATTAAAACTTTGGAAGAAAAAAGAAAACTTTTAGAAAAGGAAAAAGAAATCCTCAAAAAAACCGAGAACGAAAGAGATGATGTTTTACGACATAAAAATGAAAAACTTCAACAGCTTAGAGAAGAACTAGACTCTCAAACAACGACAAAAATCCTTCAAGAAATGAAGAATTATTTGAAAATTGTGGATGAGAAACTTTCCGTAAAAGAAAAAAAAGTCAAAACACAAGAAAAAAAAGTCCTGGAAGCTACAGAAAAAGTCAAACAGGCAAGACAAGATGTGTTGCAAAAAGAAAAGGATTTGGAAAAACTCAGAATTCATAAAGAAGAATGGAAAAAAGAACAAAACGAATTACTCATACATGAAAATGCAATGATTGAAGATGAAATCAGCTCTGTAAGGCATGCAGCAAAACAAACTAAAAAAAGAGGACAATAAAATGTCTGTTGAAAAAATCAATCCTTCGGAAGAACCCAAAAAGAAAAAAGGAGTTTCAGAAGCTCCTGACACCGAAGAATTTGAAAAGCTGATGAAAGTTGGAGAAGTTGAGCTAGAAAAGAAACGTAAACATCATGGAAAAGCTTCTGAAGAAGATGAAGAAAAAGATTATCATCAAAAAGCCTTGAGCGCATCACCTTATGAATATGATAACAAATCCGATGATGAAGATGTTCACTTGGAATCTATTTTGAAAGATCTAAGAGAAGTCTCCGATAATGATTATTCCAATGAAGAATTGAAAAAGACAGCAGAAATAACCACTAAAGCCTCTTCCAATGAAAAAATTCAAGAACACCAAAAAAGCTCCAAGGAAGAGGAAGTTCAAAAAAATCATAAAAATGATCATCTTAAAAAGGTTAAAGAAAAGAAGATCGAGAAAGACCTTTTAAAAAAACCTTCAAATGAAATGGTGGTCTCGATGGAAGAAAAATTGGAAAAAAAATCTTTAGCAACTCCTTTCGATCTTGAAAAAGAGATTAATGAATCTTCCAAAGTAAAAAAAGGAGAAAAAATCTTTCAGCCACCATCATTTATCGAAACAAAATATCTAGATAAAAAACCTTTAATTGCACCTGAAATAAAGGAATCTGCTTTAAAAAAACGTGAAAAAGACCAATCTCCAAATTCTAAACATATCCCCAAAATGCCTATTTTACTCATTCAACATATCCCAAAACTCGTTATGGAAAATGCACAAGTCAAAGCCGTTGAAGCAAAACCTTATATTCAATCTACAGAAATTCAAAGACTTTTTACTCAAATGGTTGGAACCATTATGCATATTTCTCAAAAAGGTATAGAAAGAACAGAAATCATATTGGATTCCCCCAACTTCAATTCCTCTATTTTTTATAAATCACACATAACCTTTACAAAATATTCAACGGCTCCAAATTCCTATAACATCCAGCTGACAGGTTCCGATCAGGCTGTTGTCCTTTTCAGAGATAATATTGACAGCTTGCTTTTAGCTTTTAGAAATGGTAAGTTTGCATTTAACGTTGGAAGACTTGAAGCTCATTATGAAACAGAAAGACCTCTTTTCAAACGTAAAAAACCTGTTTCCCAAGAAGAATCTGAAGATCAAATGGAGTAAGAAATAATCATGACTCATTTAGAACACAAACAACCTATTGGATGGATAGAAGCGATAAAAAAGTCAGTTTTATCCTCTTCTCCTTTAATGCACATTCCTCCCAAATTTAATTGGGAAGAAATGGCTACATTTTTATTTGATCTTTTCGACGAAAAAAAAATTGATATCAGCGTTTCAAAAGTTTCTTTAAAAGATTCTGCAAAAGTCATCGATCCCGATGACCATATCGCCAAATTTTCCTTAAGTCCCTTATCAGGAAATGCCTTTTGGTCTATCAAACAAGAAGATCTTTCATCACTTGCCATGTATGGCTTTTTCAATTCAGAAGAAAGTCTGATTGAAAAAACTCCTTTCACCCATGCCTTTTTTGAATTTTTACAAAAAGAAGCCATTGCCTACCTAAACAAAACACCTCAATTCAAAAATCTTGCAATTCAAGTAGAAGAAACAGATGAGAGCGAATATGAAAAGCTTTATTGTTATCAAATAGGATTTCATATGCAATCCCAAACAATCTATTCAACTCTGGCAATATCTCCCAACCTTCTTCAAGATTATTCCAATCATTTTAAAAACGACCCCTCTCCCTATTTTGAAGCCCTTTCAAAAAATATCTCAGTTCCAATGATTATGCATGCAGGATCCATCTCACTTTCTTTAACAGAATGGAAAAAAATTAAGCATGGCGATTTGATTCTTCCTGATAAATTGGTTTATAATCCGTTTAAAAACTTGCATCAAGTAGTTCTTATGACGGATCATACTCCACTTATTGAAGGCAAAATCACAAAAAATAAAATTCAATTATTGAATTATGCTCTCTATTATAAAAAAGAGGAACCTATGATAGACAAACCTTTTGACGATGAAGAAATAGATGAAACAACAAACATTGTATCTGAAGATACTGTTTCAGAAGAAAAACCTATTCCAATCGAAAAAACCGAACTCACTATCAACATAGAACTCGGTTCATTTCAAATACCTATTGAAAAATTATTAGCTCTACAGCCAGGAATGTCTTTAGATCTTCAAATGGAACCGAATAATCAAGTTTACTTAACTTGCGGTGGTAAAACAATTGCTAAAGCAGAACTAATATCATTGGATGAACAAGTCGGACTTAGAATTTTAGAAATCGGATAATCTCTTTTATGAAAGAACCCGAACAAAGAACAATTCCAACCGCAAGAAACAATGACATAAAATTTCTTCCGGATTTTGTTGGTCCTTATAAAATTGAAAGCCTTTTTAAAAAAGGAGGCATGAGCCTTTTATATCTTGCAAAAGATCCAACAACCCAAAAACCTATTATCGTCAAAATTCTATCCCCTAAATTCATCAAAAATAAAGATGTCGCAAGTAGATTTTTAAAAGAAGCTAAAATCATCTCCCTTTCAACTCATCCCAACATCATCAAATTACTCGGACAAGGTAATTGGGAAAAAGGTCTTTACATTGCAATGGAATTCATACAAGGAATTTCTTTGCACCAATTCATTCATCAAAAAACTCTTTGCGAAACAAAAGCTCTTCAAATCATTATTCAAGTTGCATACGCCTTAAGCCATTTGCATAGCCACCAAATTATTCATAGAGATCTAAAACCTGAAAATATCCTCATCACGGAAAGTGGTGATATTAAAGTCATCGATTTCGGTATTGCACAACTAATTGGAGAACCCGAAATCACCCCCCGCATGATGGGAACTCCAAGCTATATGAGTCCAGAACAAAAAAAAGATCCGAAACAAGTAAGTTTTGCATCCGATATTTATTCTCTTGGCATCATTACCTACGAACTTTTAACAGGAAAACTTTCACATGGACAAATCCATTTAGAACTACTTGACAAGCAGATCAAAAAAATCATCAAAAAAGCAACCGAACCCAACCAAAAAAAACGCTACCAAAATATCGTAGATTTTATCACAGATATTTCCGAATATTTAAAATTTCATGAACAATCCAAACAAACTTCGATGCAAAGTCAGATCCTTTGTGATTTTGAAAAAGAAGCCAACTCTCTTTATCCCCTAACTCCACCAAAATGGAATATTTTGGATATCGGTTTTGCCAAATCTTTCCAAAATCCTTTAAATGTTTATTTGGACTTTATTCATCGTCTTGATAACACTTATTTAATCCTACACGCTTATACCGACAGCAATTCACCACAGGAAATGATTCATATTTCAACATTTAAAGGAGTTCTTCACGCTCTTTTACATGAACAAAAATCAAAGCATTTAGAAATCGATCAATTATTAAATAGTATTCATGACGTTTTCAAACACTTTAATTATCCCAAAACATTTAAAATAACAATCGCCTTATACAATCCAAAAGAAGAAACTCTTTCTTTTTCAGCAAGTGGCGAGAATCTATTTTTTCTTGTATCGAATGAAAAAATAACAGAAATCAAATTATCTAATTCAAGCTTTGGAGATAGTAACGAATTAGTTTTTGATATCAACAATATTTCTTTTAAGAGCGAAGATCAATTCTTCTTATTAGGAAATAATTTAATTAAAGAAAAGAATGCTACTACCTTAAAAAACCTTATTTCGGATAATCTATTTTTTTCGCCGATGATTCAAACAAAAAAAATCATCGATAAAGCGGATATCGATTATAAATCGATTGTTTGCATTAAGCGAATTTTTTGATTTTTTTATTTTTTAAAAACGAAAAAATTATAACCAATTAAATACATGAAATATTTGCAATAATTGCACAAGTATTTTACGATTCAAAATAAGGGGTATCCTGCTTAAATAG